>NZ_CAUTOU010000013.1:0-39154 GCF_963539965.1 uncultured Propionibacterium sp. | reverse complement strand
AACGTCATCGAACTGACCCCGGTCCTCACCGACCCCGACCGATGAACACCACCGGCCCCACGGCTTCATACGGTTCTCTGGTTCATGGAGTATTTCTGGTGAAGGGGGAAGCACATGGCAATGCGGCTCGTGGACGCCACGAAGCGGTACCGGGGTGTTCCCGTGCTGGCGGGGGTCTCCTTCACGGCCGAGGACGGCCGGATCTCGTGCTCGGTCGGCCCGAACGGGGCGGGGAAGTCCTCGGCCATCAGGGCGATGTGCGGGCTGCTCGTGCTCGATGGGGGCAGCGCCCTGGTTGACGAGGCGCCGCTTCCGCGGCATCCCTGCCCGCTGAGGAGCCCGGGTGTCGTGCTCGGCCCGGAGTACTGGGTGGGCTCCCGCACCGGCTACCGGAGCCTGCTCGGCCTGGCCCTGTCCGATGGAATCACAGCGTCGAGGGTGCGCGAGTGCTTGAAGGGAACGGGCATCGCCGATGTTGCGGACCGCAGGGCCGCCACCTGCCCGCTGGGGATGAGACAGCGGCTCTCGTCGGCAGCCGCTCTGCTCGGCGACCCCCGGAACCTGATCCTTGACGAACCGCTGAACGGCCTGGACCCCAAGGGGGTGCGCTGGTTGCGAGGGCTTCTGTGCGAGCAGGCCGGCCGGGGACGACCGGTTCTGCGGCGGCCTGCTGCGCTGGCATACTTGATCGAGTTGCACCGGCATCACCCGATGCCCGCGCAGGCGCCGCGGCCCGGTCATCCCCTCACGGGGCGCCAGGCCCGGTTCGCCGGACAGCAGGCAGTCGACCGCACCGGTCCTCGGCGAGCGGTCACCACACAGACGCGAAGGAAACCCACGCCCTCATGGCTGAATTCATCTACCAGATGCACAACGTGCGCAAGACCGTCGGCGAGAAGCTCATCCTCGACAACGTCACGCTGTCCTTCTTCCCGGATGCGAAGATCGGCGTCGTGGGCCCCAACGGCGCCGGCAAGTCCACCCTCCTGAAGGTGATGGCCGGTCTCGAGCCCATCAACAACGGCGAGGCCTTCCTCGCCAAGGGCGCCACGGTGGGTCTGCTCCAGCAGGAGCCCCCGCTCACCGAGGGCAGGACAGTCCTCGAGAACGTCCAGGAGGCCGTCGCCGACGTCAAGGGCATGCTCGACCGCTACAACGAGATCAGCGCCGAGCTGGCCGATCCCGACGCCGACTACGACGCCCTGCTCGCCGAGATGGGCGAGCTGCAGGAGGCCCTCGACCACCGCAACGCCTGGGACATCGACTCCCAGCTCGAGCAGGCGATGGACGCCCTCCAGTGCCCGCCCCCCGACACGCCCGTCGACGTCCTGTCCGGCGGTGAGCGGCGCCGCGTCGCGCTGTGCAAGCTGCTCCTGGAGCAGCCCGATCTGCTGCTGCTCGACGAGCCCACCAACCATCTCGACGCCGAGTCCGTCAACTGGCTGGAAGGCCACCTGAAGAACTACCCGGGCGCCGTCCTGTGCATCACGCACGACCGCTACTTCCTCGACAACGTCGTGGGCTGGATCTGCGAGGTCGACCGCGGCCGCCTCTACCCGTACGAAGGCAACTACTCGACCTATCTCGAGACCAAGCGCAAGCGCCTGCAGATCGAGGGACAGAAGGACGCCAAGCGCGCCAAGATCCTCGAGAAGGAGCTGGAATGGGTCCGTTCCAGCCCGAAGGCCCGCCAGGCCAAGAACAGGGCCCGCCTGGCCCGCTACGAGGAGCTGGCGGCCGAGGCCGAGCGCTCCCGCAAGATCGACACCAGCGAGATCAACATCCCGCCCGGCAAGCGTCTGGGCGCCGAGGTGCTGCAGGCCACCGGTCTTCGCAAGGGCTTCGGCGAGCGCAGGCTCTTCAACGGGCTCGACTTCACCCTGCCGCGCGCCGGCATCGTCGGCATCATCGGGCCGAATGGCGTCGGCAAGTCGACCCTGTTCAGGATGATCGTCGGCCAGGAGGCCCCCGACTCCGGCGAGCTCAAGGTCGGCCAGAGCGTCGAGATCAGCTACGTCGACCAGGGCCGCGCCGGCATCGATCCCGACCGCACCGTGTGGCAGGTCGTCTCCGACGGCCTCGACTACATCACGGTCGGCAACTTCGAGACGCCCAGCCGCGCCTACGTGGCCTCCTTCGGCTTCAAGGGCCCCGACCAGCAGAAGCCCTCGGGCCTGCTGTCCGGCGGTGAGCGCAACCGCCTCAACCTGGCGCTGACGCTCAAGCAGGGCGGCAACCTGCTGCTGCTCGACGAGCCCACCAACGACCTCGACGTGGAAACCCTCCAGAGCCTCGAGGACGCCCTGCTGGAGTTCCCCGGCTGCGCCGTCGTCATCAGCCACGACCGCTGGTTCCTCGACCGCATCGCCACGCACATCCTCGCCTTCGAGGGCGACGAGGACAACGACCCGAAGTGGTTCTGGTTCGAGGGCAACTTCGCCGACTACGAGAGGAACAAGATCGATCGCCTCGGTGAGGAGGCCGCGCGCCCCCGCGCCGGCCGGCACCGTCGCCTCACGCGCGTCTGATCGCCCCCGGCGGGTCGCAGCCCCGGAGCCCCGGGGATTGCGGACTGATATTGTCCGCTTTGAGCAATGCGGGGCGGAGGGGAGCCCTCGCAGTGTTATCTTGATGTCAAGATAAGTTGTCGGATCGTCATCCACCTCGGTGCCCGCAGCCCGTTCTGCGGCCCGCCGCAGCAGACGCCAGATGCCCGGGGAAGAGCCAATGAGCCTGAACAGTTTCGATGCCCGTTACGACCTCCAGGTGGGGGAGACCAGCTATGAGATCTTCCGGCTGGACGCGGTTCCCGGCCACGAGCACCTCCCCTACAGCCTGAAGGTCCTCCTCGAGAACCTGCTGCGCACCGAGGACGGCGTCGCGGTCAGCGCCGACGACATCGGGGCCCTCGGCGGCTGGGACCCGCGGGACCAGCCGCACCACGAGATCCAGTACTCGCCGGCCCGCGTCATCATGCAGGACTTCACCGGCGTGCCCTGCATCGTCGACCTGGCCACCATGCGCGAGGCCATGTCCGACCTCGGCGGCGACCCGGCCCGCATCAACCCGCTCAGCACCTCGCAGATGGTCATCGACCACTCCGTCATCGCCGAGCGCTTCGGCACCCCGCAGGCCCTACGGCAGAACACCGACATCGAGTACGGCCGCAACAAGGAGCGCTACCAGTTCCTGCGCTGGGGCCAGGGCGCTTTCGACAACTTCACCGTCGTGCCCCCGGGCACCGGCATCGTCCACCAGGTCAACATCGAGCACCTGGCCCGGGTCACCTTCACCCGCCGGGCGGACGGCGTCCTGCAGGCCTATCCGGACACCTGCGTCGGCACCGACTCGCACACCACCATGGTCAACGGCCTCGGCGTCGTCGGCTGGGGGGTGGGCGGTATCGAGGCCGAGTGCGCCATGCTTGGCCAGCCCGTCAGCATGCTCATCCCGCGCGTCGTCGGCTTCAAACTGAGCGGCGAGCTGCCCGGCGGGGCCACCGCCACCGACCTGGTGCTGACCATCACTCGGATGCTGCGCGAGCACAAGGTCGTCGGCAAGTTCGTCGAGTTCTTCGGCGAGGGCGTCGCCCGAGTGCCGTTGGCCAATCGCGCCACCATCGGCAACATGAGCCCCGAGTACGGCTCGACCATCGCGGTCTTCCCGATCGACGACATCACGCTCGACTACTTGCGCCTGACCGGCCGCGACGAGCAGCAGGTCGCCCTCGTCGAGGCCTACGCCAAACTCCAGGGCCTGTGGCACGACCCGGCGCACGAGGCTGAGTACTCCGAGTACCTCGAGCTCGATCTGTCCACCGTGCGGCCCTCGATCGCGGGTCCGAAGCGCCCCCAGGACCGCATCGGCCTCGACGAGGCCCAGGAGGTCTTCCACCGCGACGTCGCCGGATACGTCAGCGACGCCACCCGCCCCCTCGAGACCGAGATCGACGGTGAGAAGGTGCGCCTCGACAACGGCGCCATCGGCGTGGCCGCCGTCACCAGCTGCACGAACACCTCGAATCCCTCGGTCATGGTCACCGCCGGTCTGCTGGCCAAGAAGGCCGTCGCCAGGGGCCTGCGCCGCAAGCCCTGGGTCAAGACGACCCTCGCCCCCGGCTCCCAGGTGGTCACCGACTACCTCACCGAGGCGGGTCTCATCGAACCGCTGGCCGCCCTCGACTTCGACGTCGTCGGCTACGGCTGCACCACCTGCATCGGCAACTCCGGCCCGGTCCTCCCGCAGGTCACCGCCGCCGCCAACGACAACGACCTGGCCATCACCTCGGTGCTCTCGGGGAACCGGAACTTCGAGGGCCGCATCAACCCCGACGTGAAGATGAACTACCTGGCCAGCCCGCCGCTGGTCGTGGCCTACTCGCTCGTCGGCACGATGGACGCGGACATCACCACCGAACCGCTGGGCGTCGGCGCGGACGGCGAGCCCGTCTACCTGGCCGACATCTGGCCGAGCAAGGACGAGATCGAGCGGGTCGTCGACGGCTGCATCGGCTCCGAGATGTACAGGACCGACTACGCCGATGTCTTCACCGGCGATGAGCGCTGGCAGAATCTGGAGACCCCCACCGGCGACCTGTTCTCCTGGGACCAGGACTCCACCTACGTGCGCAAGCCCCCCTACTTCGAGGGCATGCCCGCCGAGCCCGACCCGGTCGAGGACATCTCCGGCGCCCGCGTGCTGCTCAAGCTCGGCGATTCGGTGACGACCGACCACATCAGCCCGGCCGGCGCCATCAGATCGGACACCCCTGCCGGCAAGTACCTCCTGGAGCACGGTGTGAAGCCGCTCGACTTCAACTCCTACGGCTCGCGCCGCGGCAACCATGAGGTCATGATGCGCGGCACCTTCGCCAACATCCGGCTGCGCAACCAACTCGCGCCCGGAACCGAGGGTGGCTTCACGAGGGATTTCACCCAGCCGGGTGCGCCTGTCGCCACCGTCTACGATGCCTCGCTCGGCTATCGGGCCGCCGGCGTCCCGCTGATCGTCCTGGCGGGCAAGGAGTACGGCTCGGGGAGCTCGCGCGACTGGGCCGCCAAGGGCACCCTGCTGCTGGGCGTGAGGGCCGTCATCGCCGAGAGCTTCGAACGCATCCACCGCTCGAACCTGATCGGCATGGGCGTCCTGCCGCTGCAGTTCCCCGAGGGCGAGAGCGCCGCATCACTCGGCCTGAGCGGCGAGGAGAGCTTCGCCATCAGGGGCATCGCGAGACTCAACGACGGCACCATCCCAAGAGCCATGACCGTCGTCGCCACCCGTGCCGACGGCTCGGAGACCTCCTTCGAGGCCGTCGTGCGCATCGACACCCCCGGCGAGCGCAGCTACTACGTCAACGGCGGAATCATGCAGTTCGTGCTGCGCAATCTGGCGCGCGACTGACCGATTCGGCGGGGCCCGTCCGGCTCCGCCGAGTCGGCCGGTGACCTCGCCGGGGACTGCCCGGCCACCGTCCTGACCGGCGGCGACAACACCCTGATCGCGCGGGCGAGCCCGAGCATGACCGTCACCGGCGGCAATGACACCGTCCGCGCCGGCGAGGCCCTCGTAGTCGCCCCGGGCAGCTTCCGGGAAGCGCGGGGGAGGGCGCGCGGCTCAGCCCTGCCCGGTCACACGATTCACGTCGGCGATCATCTGGCTGGCGCTCAGCGCCCCCGGGTGGGCGATCTGCACCGCGCCGTCGGCGTCGATGAACACATGGCTGGGAATGCCCATCACACCGAACGAGCCGGCAATGCGCGAGCCCGCGTCAGACACCTGGGTGTACGTCAGACCGAGCGTGTCGACGTAGCGCTGCACGGCCTCGGAGTCCTCCGACAAGTACAGTCCGATGGCTTCGAGGCCGGCCCGTCTGCCGTGCTGGTAGGCCGCCTCGACGTCGGGCGCCTCGGAGCGGCAGGCCGCGCACCAGCTCGCCTCGAAGATGAGCCAGACCGGGCGGCCGCGCAAGGCGCTGAGCCCCACCGTCCGCCCGTCGATCGTCGTCGCCGTGAAGTCGGGGGCAGGCCGACCGACCTCGACGAGCTTGCCGGCACCGCCGCTCACCCGCACGCTGGTGATGTCGGCCTCGTCGGAGCCGCCGTGGTGATTCACCAGCCACGTGCCGGTGATCACCACACCGGCCGTGATCACCAGGACGAGCAGCGTGAACAGCGGGCTGCGGCGGAACCTCGCCCAGCCGGAGTCCTTCCCGCGGGGCCCCCTCGCGGGGGATCCCGTACCGGTTCCGTGACGGTCGGACAGGCGATCAGGCATAGGAGTGGAGGCCTCCGAAGAAGAGATTGCCCATGAACGTGAAGATCACCGCTGCGAACCCCAGGATCAGCAGCCATGCGGCCCTCCTGCCGCGCCAGTCGCCGACGACTCGCGCATGCAGGTAGGCGCCGTAGAACAGCCAGGTGACCAGTGCGGCGGTCTCCTTCGGGTCCCAGCTCCAGTAACGCCCCCAGGCCACATCGGCCCAGATGGCACCCAGGATGATCATCAGCGTGATGAGCGGATACGCGACGACGATCGAATGGTAGCCGAGCTCGTCCAGGCGCTCCCTGCCGGGCAGCCGCACCCGACCCAGGTGGTCGTGCAGCAGGTACAGCACCGCGGCGCCGAACGAGACCGCGGCCGCACCGTAGCCGAGAGAGGCCGTGATCACGTGCAGGGGCAGCAGGAAGCCGTTCTGCAGGGCCGGCATGAGCTGGGTGGCCTCGTCGTCGAGGGTCAGCGCGTACAGGCTCAGCGCCAGGTCCACCGGCAGTACCGTCAGCGTCAGGGCGCGCAGCCTCGTGCGCCACTCGACGATCACCATGGCCAGCATGATGCCCCAGGCGAACGAGACGGCGAACTCGTACTGGTTCGACAGCGGCGCCCTGCGCACGACGATCGTGCGCAGCACGAGGCATGCCGTGTAGCAGACGAACGCGAACTGGCCGAGAGCGGTGGCGTAGTGCGCCAGGCCCCTGCTCCTCGGCTTCGCGGGCCCGCCGGCCGTTTCCGCGCCCTCCCGCGGGGCCGTACGGGCGGTCGCCACGACGATCTGGGCGATGAGCGCCAGAGCCACGGCCGTGGTGGCCGCGATCAGGCAGTACCTGGAGATCTCAAGCATTGTCGGCGCTCTCCTCGGCGGTGCTCTCGAGACTCGCCGCCATGCGGCTCAGACGGTTCTCGAAGGATGTGTCGTGGCGATCCGGGCAGGCGAACTGCACGAGAGAACCGCCCTCGGGCTCCTCGCTGATACGGACCCAGAGGCGGCGGTGGCGGGCGAGCATCGTCGTGCAGACGCCGGCCAGGAGCAGCCCCGAACCGGTCCACACCCAGACGGCCCCCGGATCGCGGGCCACGAGCAGCCCGGTGTAGGACTTCTCGCGGTTGAAGGTGAACTTCAGTCCGCCGACGGTGCCCTGCTCGCCCTGCCGGACGGTCCCCGAGCCGCGCAGCGTCCGCCCGCCCTCGCCGTAGACCTCGATGCGCACCTCGCCGGGCGACAGCTCCGACGTCGTGGCCCCCGAGACCGCGGCCATCACATAGACGTCGAGATGCTGGTCCGGCAGGGTGACGACGCCGTACGAGTTCTGCCCGTCATAGGTGGTCCACTCCAGGGGCACCACCTGCGTGGTGATCTCGATGCCGTCGGCATCGGCGACCGTCACGTCGACGGCCGTGCCGGAGTAGCTCTGGTTGAACGCCACTCCGTCGACCGTGAGCGGGTGGTTGACGCGCACCGTCTGGCGGGCCACCTGCCGACCGTCGCGGTAGACGGCCAAGTCGCTGGCGTAGTCCTTGGGGAGGCCGTCGTCGTAGTAACTGTCCTCGAAGGAGATGAGTTCGACCTGCAGGCCCGTGTCATGTCCTACCTCGACGCGGCCCTCCAGGGGGACCGTCACCTCCTCATCCTGGAAGCCTGCCGCGCCGGTCAGCGTGAAGCCGATCAGGATGATGACGAAGGCCGCATGGGCGAGCACCGTGCCGAAGGGGGCGAAACGGAAGCGATCGGCGTAGATCTGGTCGGGGCGCTGGGGATCGGGCACCACGCGGAAGCGCGCCTTCGACAGCATCGTCCTGACCCGGTCGTGGGCCTCGTCGACGCCCAGTGGGGTGACCGCCCGGGCGCGCATGCGGGCACGCGAGTAGAAGCCCGTCGTGACGCGCGTCCTCGGATGCGAGGCGTTCCTCCACAGCACCGGGACGCGGTGCGCCGTGCAGGCGATGATCGACAGGGCCAGCAGCACGAGCACCACGATGTACAGCGGCGAGCTGAACATGTGGAAGAAACCGGCCTTGTCGAGCACGTCCGTCCAGCCGCCGTACTTCGACCTCGTCTGCTCCAGCCAGTCGGCGTACTCGTCGGGGTCGGAGCGCACCGTCGGGTCCGCCTGCTCGATCAGGATGCCGAGCAGGCTCAGGACGCCCATCGCCAGGATCAGCGCCAGGCCGACCCTCCTGTTGTGGAGGAAGCGGTGTATCGCGCCGAAGAAGTCGCCGATGCTGATCTGAGGGGCCTCGTCGTGCTCGTCGGTCGTAGTTGGTGTCGTCATCGTCTCCCCCACGTCGTTGCTAGGGGCCCAGCACCGGCAGGCGGCCGGCCAGGCGCTCGAACAGGTTCGTGATGATCAGGAATCCCGCCACTACCAGCAGCGCGCCGCAGACGCGCGAGGTCGCCACGTGGTGCCGCCGGAACCAGTCGAGCCGATCGCACAGCCGCGAGGCCCCGGCCGCCACCAGGACGAAGGGGATCCCCAGTCCCAGACAGTAGACGACCATCAGAAGAGCGCCCCGGCCCGCGGATGAGCTCATCCGGGCGAGCCCGATGATGCCCCCGAGGATGGGGCCTATGCACGGCGTCCAGCCCGCCCCGAAGCCCACGCCCAGCAGGAGCGAGGCCAGCCCGGGATGGCGCGGCGAGCGGTGCGCGCGCAGCAGCGGTCGGCTGCTGGCCTCGAGCGGGCCCAGCCGGACGAGGCCGGTCACGTACAGGCCCATCAGGACGAGGAGCGCCCCACCGGCGATGCGCAGGAGCTGCCTGTGGCCCACCAGGAGTTCGCTCAGCGCCCCGAGCGATGCCCACAGCGCCATGAACACCGCCGAGAAGCCCGCGACGAAGAGCAGTGCCCCAGCCGCTGCCCGGCGACGCGAGCCGGCCGCTCCGTCCCGCCCCTGGGCCACGTAACCGACGTACACCGGCACGATGGGCAGGAAGCAGGGCGATGCGAACGAGACGATGCCCGCCAGCAGCGCGATGGGGAGAGTGACCGGTTCCATGGCTTCTCACGGTGTCGAGGTGGCACTGGGGGCCGCGGTCTCATCGAGGCCGCTCATGTGCGTCTTGACGGTCTGGGCGTACTGCCCGTCGGGGTCGAGTTCGAGGACCTTGTTCCATTCCTGCTTGACTTTCTCGATGTCCGGCGGGTCGACCGACAGGTAGTAGTAGCCGAGGTCGAAGTGCAGCTCGGCGCGGTCCGGGTCGAGGTCGTTGACGATGTCCCAGTGCTCCTTGGCGCAGTCCAGGTCGCCGTTGTTGAAGCACGAGACGCCGAGGGTCAGCTGGGCGTCGATGTCGTCGGGCATCAGCTCGACGCGCCGGGCCTGCCACTTGGAGGCGTTGGCGTAGTCGCCGACCGAGGCGTACAGCGAGGCGAGCCGGCCCATCGCGTCGGCGTCCTGCGGGTCGTCCTGGACCCTCTTCTCCAACTCGGCCACCTGGGTCTCGTCGAGCGCCGGGGTGGCGGTGGCCTCCGATACCATGCCCGAGGCCGATGCATCCGAGCCCGACGAGTCCGAGGGCGCCCCGAGCCTGTAGACGGTCAGCACCACCGCCACGACGACGGCGACGATGACGATCCGGGCCACCCGGCCGGTGGCGTCGACGCGCCGGCGGGAGGATCCGGCGGGCGCGTTCCCGGCCGCCCCGGAGGTCGCCCGGCCCGGGCCCTTGCCCCCCGGGGGCGCGCCGTTCGCGTCGGCTCCGATGACGGCGGCCTTCCTCGTGGTCCTGCGGGCCGCGCGACGGGCCTCGGCCACCTCGTCGATTTCGTCCAGGGCCACCGGATCGTCGGGCTCGGGCGCCTCACCGGCGCCGGGGACCTCGTCCCGGCTCGACTCGTCCGGGACATCGTCCCAGCCGGCGCCGTCATCGGCCCCGACGACATCGCCTGCGGCATCGAGCGCGATGACCGCGTCGACCCGGGCCATCTGCTGACTGATCCACCCCTTGCGCGCATCCGGCGCGGTCTTCAGCGATTCGCGCAGCTCGGTCCTCCTGGCGGCCAGCTCCTCGTCGCTGGCGTCCGGGGGGAGCCCCAGCGAGTTCAGCAGCGTGCGCCTGGCACCGGTCAGGCTCGAGTGCTGCGTCATCATCATCTCCGGTTCGTCGACGATCCGAAACGTCTCCCGCTCGCCGGTCCGGCAGGCAGGGACTCGGTTCGGTATCCGTCTCGGGCATGTGCTGGATGCGGAGGATGCGGGCTCACCGGGCCGCACCTTCCGGTGACTGGCGCCGACGCCTCACGACGGGGAATCCGATGGGGTCGGGGCCTGAGCCGTGGCGGTGTTGATCGGGGTCGAGCCGTCCGGCTGCGGAGCGGCCTCGTCATGAGGGCGGCCCGGGCCGGGTGTGCTCGGGACATCGGCTCCGGTCAGCGCGAGTTGACCCCGCCGTGCCGTGTCGGTCACGTCGTTGAGGATGCGCAGCGAGTACTCCGGGGCGTGGAACCCGTGGGAGTTCTCGGATTCGACGTAGTCCATGTAGAACTGCGCCTTGCGCTGGTAGTTGCGCGCCGCGTCGATGCGATCGGCCGGGGTGCCATCGGTCCGGGCCGCCTCGATGTCGTGGATCAAGTCGATCAGGGCGTCGAAGGAGACGTCGCGGGCCTGGTAGAAGCGGGTCTGGATCGTCGACACGCGCGCCCTGAGCTCGTCGTCGGAGGCCTTGTGGCAGGTGCCGCAGGTACCGTTGACGTCGGCCATCGGCGATGTGACGTGGTGGTTGCTGACCTTCTTCGCACCGGCACTCTGGTAGGCCATGTGGCAGTCGGCGCAGGTGACGCCGGCCTGGGCGTGAACGCCGTTCGACCAGGTCTCGAAATCGGGGTGCTGGGCCTTGATGATCGAGGCGCCGGTGAGTTCGTGGGTGAAATCGGTGAAGTCGATCTGCTGGTAGTAGTTGTACTCGTCGTCGATCGTCAGGCCGTTGTTCCACGGGAACGTCAGGTTGTGGTCGGTCGCGGACCGGTAGTACTCCACGTGGCACTGGGCGCAGACGTAGGTGCGCATCTCCTGAGTGGAGGCGTCGCGGTTCACGTCGTAGTCGGAGACGCCCTGGGAGGCCTGGTAGGCCGCGATGCCCTTGATGAAGGCCGGACGCGTGACGCGCAGGTCCATCGTCCTGGGGTCGTGGCAGTCGATGCAGGACACCGCGCCGTAGTGCTGGGCGGTCTCGTAGGCGTCGTCGTAGTCCATCGCGTTCATCCTGGACCAGCCGGCCTCGGCGTCGCCGTCGCCCAGGTCGGTGAACAGCTTCGGCGCGCTCACATGGCAGTTGAGGCAGTAGCCCGGCTGCTTGAACTGGGTCGTGCGCTTGGAGTAGCGCTGGTCCACGAGCATCCAGTTGTGCCCGCGGGGCTCGGTGTAATCCACCGAGAACGCGTAACCGGCCCACATGGTCACCAGACGATGATCGTTCGCCAGATTGTCGTAGGTGGTCCACTCGCGAGGATCATCGGCGGTCGGCGTCCGCGGGAAGTAGTTCCCCGGGTCCGGGTCGCTGGTCTTCATGTAGGACTCGTACTCCTCGGGGAAGTTCTGCCCCCAGACGGCCGGATCGATCGTGGTCTCGTCGAGCGCCACCACCTGGGTGAACTGCTCCTTGCCCTCCTGCTTGTGGTTGAAGATGCTCGTGAGCAGCGCGACGATCCCGATCGCGATCAGGGCGCCGGCGACGAGGAACACGATGAACATCGCGATCTTGCTCATGCGCGAAATCCGCGGTCTGTACTGCGGTTGGCTCGACCCGCTCATCCTCTTCTCACCTCCTGCGCCTGTATTCGTCGTGCTGGCCGACCGGGCCGCCTGAGCGGGCCGGTCCTGACCCGGCTGCGGCTGTCGCGGTCGTCGCAGCCGGCGGAATCAGCGGAGTCACTTGTCATGGCCCACTCCCTGGTGGCATCGGATGCACAGGATCTGGTCGCCGTCCTTCTGGCCGGCCAGGACGTCGTGGGTGAACCCGCCGTGGCAGCGGATGCAGTTGTTGTTGATGATCTGCAGCGAGACGTCGCGCGCCCGGATGTTCTGCGGGTAGTCGCCGGTCGTGAACGCGATCGAGTGGTGCAGGCCGTTCTCCGCCTTGACCGCGTACTTGCCGACCAGGTCGTGCGGCGTGTGGCAGTCGTTGCACTCCGCCACGTGGTGGTGCGGCCCGGCGCTGTAGGCGTCGTAGTAGTCCTGCATCACGTGGCAGCCGGCGCAGGCCTTGGAGTCGTGACCCAGGTAGGACGGGCCGTCGGCGTAGACGAATGTGAAGGCCGCCAGGCCCACCAGGGCGCCGATGAGCAGGCCGACGAGTCCGGGCAGCCATCGGCGCGCGGCCCTCAGCGCACCCAGTGGTGCACGACGCCTGCCCGTCATGATCGCCCTCCTCCGCCACGGTGCAGGATCCCCTTGCCCCAATCCTGATCGGGACGGGCTGTCGCGTCCATGGGGAAAAGGGCACAACCAGGGCACAGAAAAGGCATAAAACGCTGGGCGTCGGGGTCGGGGCGCTCAGATCCGGGTGTTCAGGCCGTTCCTGACGAGGTACGCGGCCGCCTGGCTGCGATTGCTCATGCCGAGTTTGCGCAGGGCGTTGTGCACGTGGTTCTTGACCGTGCCCTCGGTGATGGTCAGGTGCGTGGCGATCTCGCGGTTCGACATGCCCTTGGCCACGAGGGTCATGATCTCCAGTTCGCGCCGGCTCAACCCGTGCGTGTTGTCGGTTCCGGGGACGATGATCCGCTGCGCGCCCGGGCCGCGGCGCAGCTGGTCGAGCAGGCCGCTGACCAGCCGCGGGGACAGCGGCGCCTGGTCGACCATGACGCCCCGGATCATCTGCAGCAGCTCGGCGGGTTCGAGGTCCTTGAGCAGGTAGCCGTCGGCTCCGGCGCGGACGGCCTCGGTCAGCAGTTCGTTCTCGTCGTGGACGGTGAGCATGACGATCTTCAGGTCCGGGTGGCGCTCGCGCAGGATCGCGGCGGCCCGGGCCCCGTCCATGACCGGCATCTCCAGGTCGAGAATCGCCACGTCGGGCCCACTGGCGTCTGCGGTCTCCAGCGCCTCCAGCCCGTTGGAGGCCTCGCCGACGACCGCCATGTCGTCCTCGCGGTCGATGAGGGCGCCGACGGCGCGGCGGAAGAGTGTCTGGTCGTCGGCGATGAGGACGCGGATCGGCCCTCCATGCTCTCGTCCCGCCGGGGTCGTGTTCATGCGCGCGTCCTCTTCTCGTGCAGGGCGAGGGGCACGACCGCGCTGATGCACGTGCCCGCCCCGGGGATGCTCATGATGCTCAGATGCCCGCCGATCTCCTCGATGCGCTCGCGCATCGACAGCAGGCCGAAGCGACCGGGGTCCGAGTCCGAGCTCTCGAAGCCGATCCCGTCGTCGCTGACGTTGACGGTGATGCTGCTCGGGCTGGTGCGCATCGTCACGTCCACGGAACTCGCGTGCGCGTGCTTGCGCACATTGGTGAGCGCCTCCTGCACGACGCGCAGCAGCTGCAGGCGCGTGCCGGCGGGCAGGGGAGCGCTCGCCCCGGCCAGTTCGACTCGGCAGGCGATGCCGGTGCGGTCCTCGAAGGCGCCCGCCGAGGAGCGGATGGACGAGGCCAGCGAGCCGTTCGCCTCCTCGGGCATGTGCAGGTCCCAGACGGCCTCGCGGACGTCGGAGTAGGCCAGTGCGCAGTCCCGGCTGATCCCGGCGAGCTCCTCGGCCACCTCATCGCCGAGCCCGCCCCGCTCGATCAGGGAGGACAGCCTCAGGTGGGTGGCGCCGAGCACCTGCGCGACGCCGTCGTGCAGTTCCCGTGAGATCCTCTCGCGCTCATTGGCGATCATGCGGGCCCCGGAGTCGTCTGCCCTGACCGCCCTGGCGATCAGCCGTTCGGTCATACCGGCCATCGCCTGCAGGACGAGCTCCTGGGCCCGACGGCGGTCCGGGTCGATGCCGTCCGGGTCCGCGTGCCACAGCCAGCCGAATTCGTCGACGTCGCCGCCGAGCCTCGCCCGCACGACGTTCTTCTCGTCCATCGTCCGCGGGCACTTCGGCCGGGGTCCTGCCAGGATGCAGGTGCTGCCCGGATCGAACAGGCAGGTCATCGGCCGCAGCTCCGCGCCGGGGCGGGCGCCCGCCCGCATCTGGACGGTCCGGCGGCTCGTGGTGGTCAGGCAGCGGTGCACGCACAGACCGTTCTGGTCCGCCCCGAGGGTCGCGTGGACCTGCGCGACGACGTCGGTCAGCGCGGCCACCAGCTCGGCAACGGGCAGTGCGGTACCGTCGGCCGGCTGTGCGCCGTCCGCCGCTGGTACGCGCTGTTCGGTCATCCTGGGCGGTTGCCTGGTTCCCTCGTCGGCGCGGCCTGGGCGCGCCGTCCTTGGCGACGTCATGTCTCACCATAACGGGGATCAGCGCAAATGTGGGGATCGATCCGTGGAAAATACGTGCATCGGGCCCTCCCCGGCTCCGGGACGCGGTGCCGGCGCCGTTCGGGCCCGGCCGGCCGTCCCGTCCTAGACTGACGCATATGGCGCTGCTGGACCGTATTCACGAACCCTCGGACCTGCGTACCCTCGACGATGAGGAACTCCGGGCGCTGGCGAAGGAGATCCGCCAGTTCCTCATCACGAGCGTTGCGCGCACCGGCGGCCACCTCGGCCCGAACCTCGGCGTCGTCGAGCTGACGATGGCGGTCCACCTGGTCTTCGACTCCCCCAAGGACCCCGTCGTCTTCGATGTCGGCCACCAGAGCTATGTGCACAAGATCCTCACCGGCCGCGCGGACAGGTTCGGCATGCTGCGCCAGAAGGGCGGCCTGTCCGGCTACCCGTGCAGAGCCGAGTCCGAGCACGACTGGCTGGAGAACTCCCACGCCTCGGCGGGGCTGAGCTGGTCGGAGGGCATGGCCCGCGCCTTCGCCCTGAGCGGCCAGCGGGACCGCACCGTCGTCACCATTGTCGGCGACGGCGCGCTCACCGGCGGCATGGCCTGGGAGGCGCTCAACAACATCGCGGCCGAGCCCGAGCTGCCGATGGTCATCGTCGTCAACGACAACGGGCGCTCCTACTCGCCGACCGTCGGCGGCCTGTCCAGGCAGTTGTCCGGTCTGCGCACCGATCCGCGCTACGAGAAGGCCATGGAGAACGTCAAGGCCACCATCTCACGCACGCCGCTGGTCGGCAGGCCCGCCTACGACCTCCTGCACGGCCTCAAGATCGGCCTCAAGGACGTCCTCGCCCCGCAGGGCCTGTTCAGCGATCTCGGTCTGAAGTACATCGGCCCGATCGACGGCCACGACCTGGATGCGCTGACCGTCGCCATGCGCCAGGCCAGGGGATTCGGCGGGCCGGTCATCGTCCACGCCATCACCCAGAAGGGCAAGGGCTTCGCGCCGGCCGAGAACCACGAGCGCGACCGCTTCCACGCCATCGGCATGATCGACGAATGCACCGGCGAGCCGCTCGCCCCGCCGGTCCAGGCCACCTGGACCGATGCCTTCGGCGCCGAGCTCGTGGCGCTGGGCGCCGAGCGCGAGGACATCGTGGCGATCACTGCGGCCATGCTCCACCCGACGGGCCTGGGTCGCTTCGCCGCGGCCTACCCCGACAGGGTCTTCGACGTCGGCATCGCGGAGCAGCACGCCATGGGTTCGGCCGCCGGCATGGCCCGCGCCGGACTGCACCCGATCGTGGCCGTCTACTCGTCCTTCCTCAACAGGGCCTTCGACCAGTTGCTGCTCGACGTGGGCATGCACCGCCTGGGTGTCACCGTCGTGCTCGATCGCGCCGGTGTGACCGGTTCGGACGGCGCCAGCCACGACGGCGTCTGGGACTGCTCGATCGCCGGCATCGTGCCCGGGATCCACCTGGCCTCCCCGCGCGACGCCGTGCGGCTGCGCGACGTGCTGCGCGCGGCCGTCGACATCGACGACGCCCCGAGCCTCATCCGGTACTCCAAGGACAAGCTGCCCGACCCGATCGAGGCCGTGGAGAACCGCGACGGGATCGACGTGCTGGCCGCCGGCGAGCGCCCCGAGGTGCTCCTCATCGGCTACGGCCAGCTGGCCTCGACCGCGCTCGGCGCCGCGCGGGTGCTCGGCGCCGAGGGCCTGTCGGCCACCGTCATCGACCCGCTGTGGTCGTTGCCGATCGCCGAGCCGCTGCTGCGGACGGCGGCGGGCCATGGGCTGGTGGTGACGATCGAGGACAACCTGGTCGTAGGCGGCATCGGTTCCCGGCTGGAACTCGCCATGGACTCGGCCGGCATCGAGGTCCCGGTGCGCCAGTTCGGCATCCCGCAGGAGTACCTGCCGGTCGGCTCGCGCGCCGAGGTGCTGGCCGACGCGGGCCTCACCGCCGAGCGGATCGCCGAGTCCGTCAGCGCGGCCTGGAGCGGCCTGGGCCGCTAGAGCCGACGGCCCCGCCTATTCGCCGCTCGGCGCGGCCCCCAGTGCGGCGACGATCACCGGCGCGGCCAGGCGGCACTGCCATTCGCGCGCGCCATGGGCGGCCAGGCACTCGGCGGCGTGCTCGCGGTCGACCGCCTCCAGCGGCTCCCAGGCCAGCCTGCGCAGCGTCTCGGGGGCTATGAGGTTCTCCGGCGGCACGTCCAGGGCCCTGGCCAAGCGGTTCATCGCCGGGCGCACGCGCTGCCAGCGGCGCCAGGCCTCGGGATTGGTGCGCTGCCAGCTGCGCGGCTGATGCGGGGGGCCCTCGTGGGGCACCCGCAGGCGCGGCAACTGCGACTCGGGCATCGCGGCGACGCGTCCGGAGGCGGCGACCCAGCGCCCCCGGTAGCGACGGGCGCCCCGGCGCTTGAAGCCCATGATGGCGTCCATCTGCGCCATGCCGGGCATGCCGGGAGAGTCCCTGGTGATCTGGCCGGCCAGTTCGCTGATCGCCCTGTCGGGCAGGATCTTGCCAGGCGCCCGGTCCAGCTCGCGGGCCAGCCGGTCGCGTTCGCCCCAGATCTCGCGAACCAGCGCCAGGCCGCGGCGGCTGCGCACCGAGTGCAGGCCGTTGACGTGGCGCCACGGCTCGGCCGCCGGGGCCGGGGGCTCACGGTGGGTGTCGATCATGTACTGGAACTCCTGACGGGCCCAGGACCATTTGCCGGCCTCGTGCAGCTGACGCCGCAGCAGATCGCGCAGTTCGATGAGCAGCTCGACGTCCAGCGCCGCGTAGGCCACCCAGTCGGTGGGCAACGGCCGCCTGGACCAGTCGGCGGCCGAGTGCTCCTTGAGCAGGTGGACGCCGAAGTAGGCCTCCGTCATCGGTCCCAGGCCGACGCGCGGCAGCCCGAGCAGGCGCCCGGCCATCTCGGTGTCGAAGAGTCTCTCGGGGAGCAGGCCGAGCTCGCTCAGGCAGGGCAGGTCGGAGTTGGCGGCGTGGATGATCCACTCGGCTCCGATGATCGCATCGCGCAGCGCGCTGAAATCGGACACCGACCCATCGGCGGGCTCGAAGGCCTGCGGGTCGATGAGCCAGGTGCCCGAACCCGAGCGGCGGAGCTGGAGCAGATAGGCGCGGCCGCTGTAACGGAAGCTCTGGGCGCGTTCGGTGTCGATGGCGACCGGGCCGGTGCCCGCCCTGAGTTCCTCGATGCACTCGGCCAGCATTTCGTCGGTGTCGACCAGGGGAGGCATGCCCTCGCGGGGCATCGCCAGGATGGGTAGGCCGGTATCGGGGTCGATCTGACCGTCGAGCTCTGTCTCGGCATGCGTGGCGTCGGCCGAACCCTTCATCGTGTTCCTGCCGCAGAGAGATTGTTGCTGATGGGGATGATCTCCTCGGGCAGGGGCGGCATGCCCGCCGCCTGGCACATGAGCTGCTGCCATGCGCGCAGATGGCCGGTGATGTCGGAGGGATCGCCGATCAGCGGAGTCCAACTCGCCCTGATCTCGATCTCGGCGCGATCGGGCTCGGTGCTCATCGAGCCGAACGGATGGCTCGTCACGGTGGTCACCGTGCCCGCCGGGGCCGCGAAGGCCGCGTCGTGCTCGTCGAGCGCCTCGATGAGCCAGCTCCAGCCGACCTCTCCGATCAGGGAGTCGGCGACCATGTCCGCATCGGTGTCGGCCCTCACCAGGGTGACGAGCCGCCAGTCGCCGTCCCATGTGTCATTGCCCGCAGGATCGTGCAGCATGACGAGCCGCCCCGATCCGCGCTCCTCATCGTCGGCTTCCAGCTCCGCCTCCATCGCGTAGCCGTAGGGCGCGATGCGCTGCGGGATGCCGATCTCCTCGACACTGATCCCAGGCCTCCAGCCGAACGCCCTGAGCGCGGCGACGACCCGGGCGAAGGCATCGCCCCCGCGGCGATCGCGCAGATCCGTGGACATGCCCCGACCCTATGATCCGCCTGCCCGCCGGGCCGGGTGCCACGCCGCGGCATGATCCGGCCGGGGCGAGGACCGCCCTCAGTCCTCTCTGGACGAGGTGAAGTCCAGACAGACCGAATTGATGCAGTAGCGCTGATCGGTAGGGGTGTCGTAGCCCTCGCCCTCGAAGACATGGCCCAGGTGGGAGCCGCAGCTGGCGCAGCGCACCTCGGTGCGCGGACGGCCGGGGATCGAGGTGTCGCTCAGATGGCGCACCCGATCGGCGGCCAGCGGGGAGTAGAAGCTCGGCCAGCCGCAGTGGGAGGCGAACTTGGTCCGGGAGCGGAAGAGCTCGGCGCCGCAGGCGCGGCAGCTGTAGACGCCCTCGGCGAAGTGGTCTGTGAACTCGCCGGTGAAGGGGGCCTCGGTGCCGGCCCGGCGCAGTACCCGGAACTCCTGCGGAGTCAGTTCCGCGCGCCACTGCTCATCGGTCTTCTCGACGGGATGTTCGCTCATGCCTCCTCCTGCCTCGTCGTCCCCGAGACCAGCTCGCCGGTTCGCTCCCGCCCGGGGCGGCCACGAGGGTCACAGGGCGATGAGCTCGGGAGAGCTGGTGACGACGTCATCGCCCAGGTGCTCATCGGCGGGGACGTCATCGAGCATGTCCATGGCGGTGAACGCGTAGCGGCTCATGACGAGTTCGATGATGCGCTCGTCGGCGCCCAGCGGGGCGCTGACGGTGAGCGCGCCGGCCGACAGGCCCTGCTCGGCGGCCAGCATGAAGCGGTCCGAGGCGGTCAGGAACAGCGAGCCGACGGCGATGTTGCGACGGCCCTGGTCGCGCAGCAGATTGATCGCGGCGGCGATGGACGAGGCGGAGCCGTCGACGCTGGCCACGGCGACCGGCAGCTTGTGGTGAGAGCTCCACTGACGGGCGCGGCGGGCGATGAGGCTCTGGCCGCGGACGTCGCCGGTACTCGGCGTGGCCAGCACCAAGCCGTCCAGTTCGAGCGCGTGACAGCTCGACAGGGCGTTGCGGAGGCGGAGATCGAGAATGGTGAGCAGCTCGGTGGCCGGCCCGATGGGGCGGGCCATGGCGAGATTCATACCGGGATGGGCCCTACGGGCGAACTCGAACATGCCGTTGGCCACCCGCCCCGCGTCGACCGCCTGGGTCAGGGACATCGGGACGAACACGGCCTCGCGCGTCCCATGGGAGGCGAGGGAACTGACGACCTGCAGGCCGCTCGGCGGGCAATGATCGAGGAACGCCAAGTGGATGGGGAGCTCGGGGCGCTGGATCTGCATCTGCTTGCGCAACAGCCGAATCTCCTCGGCGCCATTAGCCAACAGGATCAATGCCGGTGCAGTCATCTGCGTGCCCTTATCTCTTGCTACTGTCAGGGCGGCGCCATTGCCGTTGTCTGTCTCAACCCTCGGACATTTTGGCGGGATTGGCAAATCAGCCGTCCACGATGTGACACGAAGAATTCATGCCGGACCGTCGAGTGTTCCCGGGGATGCGGCCTCCCGGGCCGTCCTGGAGCGAGAGATTCTCCGGCGGGGCCGGGTTCGAGGGCCTTCCCCGGGCTCAACCTGGGCGTGTCGCGCTGGGCGTGCCGTGCGATCTGTTCCGGTGGCTCGCGGGACTGCCTGCGGGGCGTCCTGCCGCTCGGTCCCGTGGGCGGGACGGCGGTTCGGCGATCCTGGTCCGCGACGCACGTTCCGGCGGGTAACCGTTCGGAAGGGGGCGGGGCCATCGCTGCGCGCCACGGAAAGCTCGGGCGCCGACGGGTGCGTCCGGGTGGGCGATACTGGGTTCGAACCAGTGACCTCTTCGGTGTGAACGAAGCGCGCTACCGCTGCGCCAATCGCCCCGGGGCGCCGTCAAAACTAGCGCACCGTCTCGCACCGGGACAAATCCGCGCGCTGCCGGTTCGCGGGCCGCCCTCGCGCTCCCCACGGCCAGGGCGCGCCGGACGGCGGGGCCCGGCACGCTGCCGGGAAGGGGCCAGCGGACTTTGTTCGTAATGGAACAACTAGTCGGATTGGTTTTCATGGCGTGCGAGGAGTCTTCGAGGAGTACTCTTGATTTGTGCTGTTCGAGCGAGTTCGCTATCATGGTCCCCGCGCTTCGGCGAGGGGCACCTCACTGAGGAGCAGCGCGGACGTGGCTCAGTTGGTAGAGCATCACCTTGCCAAGGTGAGGGTCGCGGGTTCGAGTCCCGTCGTCCGCTCGGAGAGGCCTTGGCCCCATCCACTGACCATGAAGCTTCGTGGTGGAGGCAAGCTCTTCACCTGGTGGAGTGGCCGAGAGGCGAGGCAGCGGACTGCAAATCCGTATACACGGGTTCAAATCCCGTCTCCACCTCGGGCGGCTGGCGCAGTGGTAGCGCGCTTCCCTGACACGGAAGAGGTCACTGGTTCAAACCCAGTGTCGCCCACCGCATGGGATCCCCCGGCTCCTTGCCGGGGGATCCCATGCATGTGCGCGTCGTGGGCCCCGGACGGGCTGGCCCGTAGTCGTCCCAGACCCCCTCTCCGCACCGCGGGCTCTGCCGGAACCGCCCCCTGGACGGGATCGGCCGGCAGAAGAGCTGCGGGGTGACGAGCCGCGGCCCGTCACCCCGCGGGAGAGGATCTCAGCGCCGGAGCATGGCTCACACGGGCTGCGAGACGCAGTAGGTGCGGGCCGGCACGTCGTAGGTCAGGCCGCCGATCGAGGTGTCGGGGCAGGTCGCGTCGTACTCCTCGATGATCCGGTCGATGTGGATGTAAGCGGCCACGTCATTGCAGTCGACTTCCTGGTAGGCCAGGTCGACCCTGTCCTCGCTGTAGCAGTTGCCCTCGGTGAACTCGGGCACCAGGCACATCTTGGCCGTGGAACCGCGCGAACCCTGGACGGTGATCTCGTCGTAGGTGCCGCCGTAGTTCTTGTCGGTGTCGGACACGTCGGCGCAGGTCTCGTCGGCGCCGGCCTTGGCGACGTAGTACGAGCCCTCGGTGCCGCAGTCGACACGCTCGGTCTTGACATCGTTCTGAGTGCCGGAGAGGGTCACGCATTTGCCGACGTCCTTGGTGGCGTCATGCGAGGTGCTGACACGGTCGAAGATCACCTTGGCGACCGCGATCAGGATGATCACGAGTACGACCGAGATGATGCGGATGGCCAGGGACCTGTTCTTCCTGGCCGGTACGCTACTGCCCATGGCGGCACCGGCCGGGGGGAACTGGCCCGCCTGCGGGCCGGCCGGGGGGAACTGTCCGGGAGGCAGGGCCTGGCCCGCCTGCGGGATCTGGGCTCCGCCGTCTGCGGTGGGCTGCTGCGGTTGGGCCCGCGGGGTCTGGCCGTACGCCTGGTTGACGGCGTCCTGCCCAGTGGCCGGCCGACCGGCCGGATCCTGGGGTGCGAACGAGTTGGGGTCGTTGACCTGCCACGAGTTCCCGGTGTCGTTGGCGGTGGGGGCGGCTTCGTCCGGGTCCGGATTCTGTGGATTGCTCATAACGAATGAGTATCGCATACTGATTCTTCCGCGCAGAGGTCTCGGTCGGCCCGGCTCGGCCCGACTGGTCGTTCCCGCGACCATGCGATGATGTGCGGGGGCTCGCGGCAGGGGAACCCGGATGGCGACCCGGGCCGGCCGGGCCGCGTCCCGCGGGTGCCGCGACCGTCCGCGCGGGCTCGTGCGACATGACCAGCCGGCGGCGGGGTCCGTCGTGGGTCGGAACGGATGGGGCAGAATGTACGGGGTCCCCGCATCGGGACCCGCCCCGCGCCATGAGCGGGCGCGAGACCACGAGCGGCCCGGTTCGCCGCCGAAAGGAACAGAAGTGTCGGTATCAGTCATCATCGCCAGCGATCCGCGGGAGGAGTCGAAGGTGGTCGATACGGGCACTACGGGCCTGGACCTCTTCGGCGATGACGAGTCCGTCGTCGCCATGCGGGTCAACGGCGCCGTCGTCGACCTGGCCGCCGAGTTGTCCGACGGCGACCGCATCGAGCCCGTCCTGGCCGCCAGCGACGAGGGCCTGGCGATCATCCGTCACTCCGCCGCGCACGTGACCGCCCAGGCACTGCAGGAGATCTTCCCCCGGGCCCGCCTCGGCATCGGCCCGCCCATCGCCGATGGCTTCTACTACGACTTCAAGACCGAACCGCTCGGCCCCGAGGACCTCAGGGCCATCGAGCAGAGGATGCAGGCGATCATCAAGCAGCGTCAGCGCTTCGTCCGCCGCGTCGTCACCGAGGAACAGGCCCGCGCCGAGGAGGCCGCCGAGCCCTTCAAGATCGAGCTGATCTGCGACAGGGGCCGCTCCGGCGCCGATGACGACTCACAGGTCGAGGTCGGTGGCGCCGAACTGACCGTCTACGACAACGTCCGCCGCGACGGCACCGTCGCCTGGAAGGACCTGTGCCGCGGACCGCACGTGCCGAACACCGGGTACATCAAGGCCGTCGCCCTGACCAGGACCAGTGCCGCCTACTGGCGCGGCGATCAGAGCAGGGACGCCCTGCAGCGCGTCTACGGCACCGCCTGGGCCAGCCGTGAGGACCTCAAGGCCTACCGGGAGCGCGTGGCCGAGGCCGCCAAGCGGGACCACCGCAAGCTGGGCGCCGAGCTCGACCTGTTCAGCTTCCCCGAGGAGATCGGCCCCGGCCTGGTCGTCTTCCACCCCAAGGGGGGCATCCTGCGCCATGAGATCGAGTCCTATGTGATCGGACGCCACATCGAAGCCGGTTTCGACTTCGTCCACACGCCCGAGATCAGCAAGGGCGCCCTGTTCCGCACCTCGGGCCATCTGCCGTACTACGCCGACACGATGTTCCCCCCCATGACCGTGGACGAGGAACGTGACGCGGACGGGCGCATCACCAGGGCCGGCCAGGAGTACTACCTCAAGGCCATGAACTGCCCGATGCACAACCTCATCTTCCGCTCGCGCGGGCGCTCCTACCGCGAGCTGCCGCTGCGCTTCTTCGAGATGGGCCGCGACTACCGTTACGAGAAGTCCGGCGTCGTCCACGGCCTGACCCGCATGCGCGGCTTCACCCAGGACGACTCGCACACCTACTGCACGCCCGACCAGGCGCAGGAGGAGATCACCAGCCAGATCGGCTTCTTCCTGTCGATCCTCGGGGCGTTCGGCCTGGACGACTTCTACCTGGAGCTGTCCACGCGCGACACGGAGGGCGCCCACAGGGACAAGTTCATCGGTTCGGACGAGGACTGGGAGTCCGCCACCGGCACCCTCGAACGGGCCTGCCGGGCCACCGGCCTGCAGCTCGTGTCGGACCCGGGCGGCGCGGCCTTCTACGGCCCGAAGGTCTCGATCCGGGTCAGGGACGCCATCGGTCGCACCTGGCAGATGTCGACCATCCAGTACGACTTCAACCAGCCCGAGCGCTTCGACCTGGAGTACACCGCGTCGGACGGCTCGCGCCAGCGCCCCGTAATGATCCACTCGGCCAAGCTCGGCTCGGTGGAGCGCTTCATCGGCGTGCTCACCGAGCATTACGCCGGCGCCTTCCCGCCCTGGCTGAGTCCGGTCCAGGTCATCGGCATCCCGGTAGCCGGCGAGTTCGCCGGCTACCTGTTCGACGTGGCCGCCAGGCTCGAGGCCAAGGGCGTGCGCGTCGAGGTCGACGACTCCGATGACCGCATGCAGAAGAAGATCCGCAACGCCACTCGCCAGAAGGTGCCGTTCATGCTCATCGCCGGCGGGACCGACCGGGCCGCCGGTACGGTCAGCTTCCGCTTCCGCGACGGCAGCCGGCTCAACGGCGTCGGCATCGACGAGGCCGTCGAACGCGTCGTCGAGCACATCGCCTCGCGCAACAACGAGGACCCGACCGCGCCCGGGCAGGCGAACGCGGGTGAATGACTCCGAGAAGGCGAGTACCGCCGGGCAGGGGTCCGCCGAGTGGGCCGGGGACCTGCCCGGCGCTCCCGATGCCCTCCAGCGCCTGTGGACGCCGCACCGCGTCGCCTACGTCAACGGTGAGAACAAGCCGGCCGACTCGGCGGCCGGACCCCAGTGCCCGTTCTGCCGCGCTCCCCGGGGCGACGATGAGGCCGCGCTGATCGTCCGGCGGGGCGAGACGGCGTTCGCCGTCCTCAACCTGTACCCGTACAACCCCGGTCATCTGCTCGTGTGCCCCTACCGGCACGTCGCGGGTTATGCGGACACGACCGAGGCCGAGGCCGTCGAAATGGCCCGGCTGACCAAGCGGGCGATCCGAGTGATCAGGCACGTCTCGGGGCCCGCCGGGTTCAACATCGGCATGAACCAGGGCGGCGTGGCCGGCGCCGGCATCGCCGCGCACCTGCACCAGCACGTCGTGCCGCGCTGGCTCGGCGACGCCAATTTCCTGCCTATCATCGGACGAACCAAGGCCGTTCCCCAGCTCCTGTCCGACACCCGCCGGCTCCTCGCCGACGCGTGGACCGAGCTGTTCGGCCCGCACCAGGAGGTCACGCATGCTTGAGCATCTCCGCTCCCGCTGGACGAAGGTGATGTCGCCCATCGCGCGCGCCCTGCTCAAGGCCCATGTCACCCCCGACATGGTCACCTGGGCGGGCACCATCGGCGTCGTCGCGATCTCGCTGATCTGCTTCCCGAACGGCTGGCTGTGGCAGGGCGTCCTGCTGCTGCTCGTGTTCATCTTCTCCGACTCGCTGGACGGCATCATGGCCCGCACCAGCGGCCGCAGCTCCGATTGGGGCGCCTTCCTCGACAGCACGCTCGACCGTGTCGCCGACGGCGCGGTCATGGGCGGCCTGGCGCTCTACTTCGTGGACGCCGGAGACTCCTGGTGGGCCGGCCTGGCCCTCGTCACCCTCGTGCTCGGCCAGGTGACCAGCTACACCAAGGCCCGCGGCGAGTCGCTCGGCTACGAGGTCAACGGCGGCCTGGCCGGGCGCGCCGATCGCCTGCTCGTCAGCCTGCTCGGCGCCATGCTCACCGGCCTCGGCTTCGGCTGGGGACTGCCGGTGTGCCTGATCCTCCTGAGCGTCGCCGGCATCATCACGGTGGCCCAGCGCATGGTGCTCGTGCGCCGCGCCACGACGGCCAGGGCGCAGGCCGCGCAGGAGCAGGGCGCGTGAGCCCTCGTGCGCCGCACCGCCCGGGCGCGCTGGCCATCCTCAGGATGGGGGCCCGCCTGCCCGGGTGGTTCTGGCGCCCCGTCAGCGCCGTCGGCGCCGCAGTGGCCGTCAGCGCGGGCCTGGGGCCCGTGCGCCAGTGGCAGCTGAACTGCCAGCGCATCCAGGGCCGTGCGCCGAGCCGGCGCGCCTCCTACTGGGCCCTGATCGGCTGGATGGAGAACACGATGATCTCCCTGCAGCTGGCCCGCTGGAGCCCCGCGCACATCCGCCGCAGGATCGTGCTGGAGAACCCCGACGCGTGGGAGCGCCTCAAGGCCGCTCACGCCGAGGGCGGGATCGTCGCAGCGCTGCCGCACATGGGCAGCTGGGACCTGGTGGGCGCCTTCGCCTGTCTGGAGGGCCTGCTGGTCAGCTCGGTGGCCGAGGGCCTGCCCGACGGCCAGTTCGAGTATTTCCGCGGTCTGCGCGAGAGGCTCGGCTTCCGCATCTACAGCGTCAAGGACCGCGCCGTCTTCTCGCACCTGCGCTCCGACCTGGACGGGGGGCGCGTCGTCTGCCTGGTCGCCGACCGCGATTTCAGCCGCAGGGGAGTGCCGGTCACCTGGCACCTGCCCGGCGGCGACGCCGAGATCACCATGCCGCCCGGCCCGGGACTGCTGGCCCAGCAGAGCGGGCGGCCGCTGTTCGGCGTGGTGACCTGGTTCGGGCGCTCCGGCAGGCTGCACGTGCTCGTCACCGAACCCCTGCATGTCGTCCATGGGGCCACTGGTCTGGTGTCCACCGTGCAAGAATTGGCCGATTTCTTCAGCAGGCAGATCAGTGAGCACACCGTGAGCTGGCACATGATGCAGCGCTTCTTCAAGGGGGTCCGCGTATGAGGGTGGGTATCGTCTGCCCCTATTCCTTCACGTACCCCGGCGGTGTGCAGAACCACGTCCTGGGGCTGGCCGGCTGGCTCAAGGAGAACGGCCACGAGGTCGCCATCCTGGCACCGGGCCAGGCGAGCCCCGCCCTGCTGGCCGAGACCGGCCTGAGGCCGGAAGAGTTCACCAGCGCCGGCCGCGCCGTGCCGATCAACTTCAACGGCTCCGTGGCGCGCATCAGTTTCGGCCCCGGACCCGCCGCCAAGGTCAAGCGCTGGCTCGACGCCGGCCACTTCGACGTCGTGCACCTGCACGAGCCGATCGGCCCGACGATCTGCCTGATGGTGCTGTACCTGACCGATCGCCCGGTCGCCGCCACCTTCCACACGTCCATGCCGACGATGCGCACGATCAGGATGCTCAACTCGGCCCTGCCGAGCGTCGTGAGCCGCCTGGACGCCTCGATCGCCGTTTCCGCCGCGGCCGCCAGGGTCGCCCACGAGCACTCCGGCGTCAACCCGGTGGTCATCGGCAACGGCATCCACGTGGAGGACTACCCGCTGGAGTCCATTACCGGGCGCTGGCGCGGGGGGGACGCGCCGCGCTTGGTCTTCCTGGGCCGCTACGACGAGCCCCGCAAGGGCTTCGAGGTGCTGACCCCGGCGCTACCGCTGGTGCGTTCCAGGTTCCCCGACCTGGACGTCGTCGTCATCGGCTCCGGCTCGGCGCGCTCCGAGCAGGGCGTGCGCTTCCTCGGCGGCCTGGACGACGAGGCCCGCAACTACTGGCTGGGCCATGCGGACGTCTACATCGCCCCGCAGACCGGCCGTGAGAGCTTCGGCATCGTGCTGCTCGAGGCGATGGCCTGCGGCGCCCCTGTCGTCGCTTCGGACCTGCCGGCCTTCGTCGACGTCCTCACCGACGACGAAGGGGTCATCGGCCACGTCTTCCGCAACGGCAACTCGGCCAGTGCCTCGCGGGCCATTCTCCGCAGCCTGTCCGAACCCCGCGACCTGCGGCTGGAACGCGGCAGGGCCCAGGCCGCCCGTTTCGACTGGTCCCAGCTCGGCCCGCAGGTCGTGCGGATGTACCGCAGCGCGAGGCTCAACTCCGCCAGGATGCGCCTCAGGGGCCGCCGGAGGCGCTCGCGCTCCCGTGCGCGGTCCATCGGCAGGTGAGGACCGGCACCCGACCGGGACTTCCCTGTGCGGTTCCTGTGCACTGTCCAGATGGTGCGCGTCCGGGGTGGACCGTCCCCGCAGCGGATGGTTGACTGACTGGCGGGCGGGGCGCTGTGCGGCCCATGCACGATGCACGCTTCCGGTTCCGCAGCGGGGCACGAAGGCTCCACGCTCCTCCGGGAGGATGAGGACATGGCGATGGCGCAGTTCCCGGCCGGACCCCGTTGCGGCCGCGGGCGGATCCGCTTCGGGAAGAGCGGCGCCATCGCGCGCGCCGACCGGCGGATCGTGCCGGCCTTGCGCGGCGGTAATCAGCGATCACCGGCCCGCTACCATGGGGGCAGCGCCTAGCCACAGCGTCCGACGGGGGAGTCATACCATGATGATCTGTGCCAAATGCGGCCACGAGAATGCCGATGACAGTAATTTCTGCGCCCAGTGCGGCGAGCGTCTGGTCACTGCGTCCGACACGACGTCGGCCATCGCGGCCATCGACGAGGACGCACCCCATGCCGAGATCAGCGCCGAGGACACCGCCGCGGTGCACGCCCTGCCCGCCGGCCACGCGCTGCTGGTCGTCACCCGCGGTCCCGACGTCGGCGCCCGTTACCTGCTCGACCAGCCCGAGACGCTGGCCGGCCGCAGCCCGGACTGCGACGTCTTCCTCGACGACATCACAGTGTCCCGCCACCACGCGAAGTTCATCATGGGCGAGGACGGCGTGACGATCACGGATCTGGGCAGCCTCAACGGCACCTATGTCAACCGCACTCTCGTCGACGGTTCGGCCGTCCTGCGGCCCGGTGAAGAAGTGCAGATCGGAAAGTTCCGCATGGTCTTCTTCGTGAGTGAGCTCGGACTTCGCTGATGCCCTCGGCTCAGCTCGTCGGTATCGGCCGTGTGGTCGAGACCCTCAAGACCGAGTTCCCGGACATCACGATCTCGAAGATCCGCTTCCTTGAGACGGAGGGGCTCGTCTCCCCGGAACGAGCGCCCTCCGGCTACCGCAAGTACTCGCTGGCCGATATCGACCGGTTGCGCTACATCCTGCGCGTCCAGCGCGACCAGTACCTTCCGCTCAAGGTCATCCGCGAGCACCTGGAGATGATGGACGCCGGCCAGCGGCCCCCCGCGGCCGAGGGCCCCCCGCCTCCCCCCGCACCCGCTCCCGCCCCGGCCGGTCCCGCCGGGGCCCCCGCCCAGCGCGCCCCTAGAACGGTGCGCCTGACCCGTCGCGAACTCATCCGCGAGTCCGGCCTGCCCGAGGCCACCCTCATCGAACTGGAGCGCCAGCAGATGGTTCTGCCACGACGCAATTCCATGTACTATGGACGTGATGCCCTCATGATCTGCGTAGTGGCTCGCCGCCTGCAGGACTACGGCATGGACACCCGTCACATGCGGGCCATCAGGCAGGCCGCCGAGCACGAGGTCGGCCTCATCGAACAGGGCGCCCAGCCGCTGTCCCGCCGCAACGGCGATGACGGCCAGGCGATCGCCGAGCTCGCCAACCTCGTCGTTCACGCCCACGCAGCGCTCGTCCAAACGATCCTGGAGCACTGACCATGATCACACTGTCGATCGTCGGGGTGCAGATGATGGAGTCCGGCGACCAGCCCGTGCTCATGCTCGGCCAGGCCTGGACCGCCAGATTCCTGCTGGTCTGGGTCGACGCCCAGGTGGCCGCCGCGCTGTTCTCGGCGGCCGATCCCGACAGCCAGGACGACGCGAGCCTGCGCACCTACGAGCTCTTCGCCCGGGCGCTGGCCGCTACGGGCGAGCACGAGCTGACCGGCCGCATCACCGGATGGGCCGACGGCGTCTTCAGCGCCGAACTGGTCGTCGACGGCGAATCGGTGCCCGGAAGGCTCTCGGACATCGCCGTCCTGTCGCACACGATGGGCTTCCCGCTCGAGTGCCCCGACGAACTCATGGCTCAACTGGCCGTTGAGGCTTTCGAGGATGAGAACGACGTCGTCGAGGAGTTCAAGAGCTTCCTCGACGGGGTCGAGGCGGATGATTTCGGCAGGGACGACCCCTAGTCGGCGCGACATCGAGGGGCGCCGGGCGGCTCCCGGCGGTTCGGCGCGGGGCGCCGTGGCGGCGACACGCCGGAACCGGGAAGATTGCACGGACGCGGACTCGGCGCTTACCGTCGGATGTGCAGTCGCCGCCTGTGAGGCTGCCCGTCCGTTCGACGAAAGAGGCATCGTGACCAACCCCGCTCCCGAGGCCGCATCGTCCAGTGCAGCCGCCCAGGACGCCCTCTTCGAGGGGGACTTCTCGGCAGTCCCCGAGGACACGGGCTTCCGTGGACCGGTCGCCTGCTCGGCCGCGGGCATCACCTACCGCCAGCTCGACTACTGGGCCCGCACCGGTCTGGTGACCCCCGCCATCCGCTCCGCCGGCGGCTCGGGCACTCAGCGCCTCTACTCGTTCCGCGACATCCTCATGCTGCGCGTGGTCAAGAACCTGCTGGACGCCGGCATCTCGCTGCAGCAGATCCGCAAGGCCATCGACCATCTGCGCTCCCGCGGTGACGAGAACCTCACCGGCATCACGCTGATGAGCGACGGCGTCTCCGTCTACGAGTGCACCAGCGAGTACGAGGTGCTCGACCTGCTGCGCGGGGGCCAGGGCATGTTCGCCATCACCCTGGACGGCGTCGTGCGCGAGCTCGAGGGCTCGCTCACCGAGTTGCCCACCGAGCGCACCGATCTGACCAGCGGTGACGATGAGCTCGCCCGCCGCCGTCGCGCCGTCAACTGATCGCCCCGGGCCCGGCCGCCGTCACGGGCCCCGCGGTGGCGCCCGTCGTTAGACTCGTTCCATGGCTCCTGTCCCTGCTGCGGTGAACGGGGTGCGCACGCCCGCCACCGCCCCGCCCGCGGGGCGGTGGCGCATTCGCGGCGGTGGGCGATGAGCAGGATCTATCACGATCTTCCCATCCCGGCCCCCGCCCGCGAGCCCGCCCGCGGCCCGGCCAGTCGCATCAACCGCTTCCTGGGCTGGGCCTCGCGCAACCCGACCGCCGCCCATCTGTGGCGCGCCAACGACCGGTTCAACAACCGCCTCGGCAACCAGTTCGCCGGTGGCATCACCTATTTCAGCGTCCTGGCCGTCGTCCCGGTGCTCATGTTCGCGTTCAGTGCCCTGGGCTTCGTCCTGACGCGCATCCGCCCGGCCTGGCTGGCCCAGGTGAAGGCGATCATCACCCGCAGCATCTACTCGGGCCCGCTGCGCGACACCATCTTGAGCTACGTCGACCAGTACCTCTACAACTGGCGGGCCGTGGGGCTGGTCGCCATCGTCGTGGCGCTGTGGGCCGGCGGCGGCTGGGTCGGCAACGTCAAGAGCGCCATCCGCGCCATGTGGCGTCCCGAGTTCGACATGAACGAGAACAAGCACTTCTTCTTCGTCGAGGTGCTCATCAACATGGGCCAGCTGATCGGCTTCATCGTGCTGATCCTGCTGGACTTCGTGGCCAACACGGTCTTCATCACCTGGGGCGAGGACCTGGTCCGGTTGCTGCCCATCGACGCCCTGGGGCTGTCGAACGGCCTGGTCAAGCTGGTGTCCGCAGCCGTCTCACTGGTCTCCGGCTGGATTCTCCTCTACGCCTTCTTCACCGTTCTGCCCGCCGACAACAAGGCGCCCCGGCGCTCGGTGCGCCGCGGCTCGCTGATGGCCGCCGTCATGCTCTGGGTTCTGCAGGCCGGCGCCGGCACGCTGGCGGCGATGTTCGCCCGCAACCGCAGCGCCGCCCTGTGGGGCGCCTCCTTCGTCGTGGCGCTGCTGTTCCTCAACCTCTTCGCCCGGCTGATCCTGTACGTCGCCTGCTGGATCGCGACCGCCAACCAGCCGGCGGTCGCCCGGCGCTGGAGCGACTTCGACCAGTTGCTGCGCCATCGCGACGACGCCGTCACCGTGCCCGGCCACTGGGACGCCGCCGACGAGGACCACGCCCGTCGCATGACCGAGGAGGAGTCCGACCCGGACGCGGCGGCCCGCCGCAACACCGCTCACGCGCTCGACACCGTCATGGGCAGCCTCATGTCGGGCCTGGGCGGCCCGCCCGCCGATGCGACGGCCCACCGCACACCGATCATCACTCGCCGGCTGCGGCGTCGTCCCCGCCGGGGCGCCTCGCGGAGTCCCGTCGGCCTCTCGCCGGCCGCGGCCGGACGGGAGCACCGGAGGAACGACCGCGACCGCACGGGCGGGCGGATCCCCAGCGGCTGGGTGAGCGGCCTGGCCACCGGCCTGGGCGCGGGGGCGCTCCTGTCGCGGCTCGCCGACTCGCTCCTGGCACGCCGCAGGACGCGCGGCGGTGCCTGAGCCCTCCGGCGCCCCTGACCGGGACGGTCAGGCTGCGACCGCCAGGACGAGCAGGTGACTCAGCCCGGTCAGCTCGATGAGGGAGCCGAAGGTGTCGCCGGTCATGCCGCCCAGGCGGGCCAGCAGATGACGCTGCCACAGCGTCTCGACGGCCCATGCGACCGCGCAGGCGACGGCGGCCGCGATACCGGTGCGGGCGCCGAAGGCGAGCCAGCCGCTGGCCGCCGAGACGACCAGCGCGCAGGCCATGTCGAGGATCATCGTGGCGGGCGTCGTCAGGTCGGCGAAGAGCCTGCCGAGACTGCTCGTCGGGGCGCACGGGACGCCGCGGCGGGTGGCCATGACGGCGGCCGTGCGGGCGACCATCGGCATCGTGACGAGCGCCCAGACGCCGCGCCAGCCCGACAGATGGGGCGAGGCCGCCGCGGCGATCTCCAGGGCCAGCAGGAGGACGACCGCGGCAACGCCCATCGGGCCGATGTCGGACTTCTTCATGATGCGCAGGGCCTCCTGGGGGGGCTTGCGCGAACCCAGGCCGTCGGCCGTGTCCGCCAGGCCGTCCAGGTGGAAGCAGCCGTTGGCCATGGCCAGCACGGCCAGGCCGCACGCCATGGCGAGCATCCGGCCGCCGCCGAGCAGCCCGACGAGAGCGGCCGCGGTGCCGGCCAGTACGCCCAGGCACAGGCCGATGACCGGGATCACCCGCATGGCCCGTGCGCAGGCCGTCCGGCTGAAATCGTTCACCCTCGGCGCGGGAATGACGGTGAACATCGCCCACGCAGTGATGAGACCGCAGGCCATCACGACTTCCCGGTGGTCGTCGGGGGCAGGTCGAGAGCCCGCCCGGCCACGCACAGCACGACCCGCTCGCACACGTCGGCGACGGTGGCGTTGAGGACGCCCAGCCAGTCGCGGAAGCCGCGGCTGCCCGCGTCGGCCGGGACGATCCCGGCCCCCACCTCGTTGGTGACGAGCACCACCGTGCGCCGGCTGGCGGCCAGGGCGCCCGCCAGCTCCTCGACCCGCGCCCGCACCACGGGCTCGGCCGCCGCGCGGTCGGTCCAGAAGCCGGTCTCGTCGAGGACGCGGGTCAGCCACACCCCCAGGCAGTCCACCAGGACCGCCGGGCCGTCGGCGGCCAGCACGCCGGCCACGTCGGTCGTCTCGATCGTGCGCCAGCCGGCGGGACGGCGGGCCACGTGGGCGGCGATGCGGGCCGTCCACTCGGGATCCTTCTCGTTGCGTTCGCTCGTGGCCACGTAGTCGACGGCCGCCTCGTCGGCGAGCAGCGATTCGGCGTAGCTCGATTTGCCGCTGCGGGCTCCGCCGGTGACGAGCGTGCGGCGCCCCGGCGCCGGTGCGGGCCGGGTGCTGGCGCCGAGCGCCTTCAGCGCGTCGATGAGGGCGCCTGTGCGCGGGTCGCCGTCGGGCGCGTCGATGATCAGACGGGTCATTCCTCCCTCTCCGAACTGACCTGGCCGTCGGAGAAGTGGGACATCTCGCGCATGATCTTGGCCGAGGCGGCCAGTAGGGGCAGGGCCAGCGCGGCGCCGGAACCCTCGCCCAGGCGCATGCCCAGCTGAATGATCGGGCTCAGGCCGAGCCCCTCGATGGCCACCGCGAGGCCGGGCTCGGCGCCCAGGTGGCCGGCGAACAGGTAGCCCGCCGCGTCGGGGGCCAGGGCGACGGCGGCCAGGGCGGCGGAGACGGCGATGACGCCGTCCAGGACGACCGGGACCCGTGCGGCGGCACCGCCCAGGATGAAGCCGGCCATGGCGGCGTGCTCGAAGCCGCCGACGCCGGCCAGGATGCCCAGCCCGTCCTGGTGGGCCACGTCGTTGACCTGCAGGCCCTGCGCGACGGCCCGCGTCTTGCGCGCGAGCATCCCGTCGTCGGCGCCGGCGCCGCGGCCGGTGACGGTCTCGGCGTCCGAGCCGGTGTAGGCGGCGATGAGGGCCGCGGCCGGGGTGGTATTGCCTATGCCCAGCTCGCCGGGGGCCAGCGCCCTCGCCCCGTCGGCGACGGCCTCCTCGGCCGCCCCGATACCGATCTCGAGGGCCCGGGTGGCCTGCTCACGCGTCATCGCCGGGCCCTGCGTCAGATCGGCGGTGCCGGCCGCGATGCGGCAGTTGACGATGCGCTCGCCGGCCGGCAACTCCCTGAGACCGCCCACGTTGTACAGCTTGTAGTCGGCGCCGGCATGGCGGGCCAGGACGCTCACCGAGGCACCGCCGCCGGCCAGGTTCACGCCCATCGTGTAGGTGATCTCCTGCGGCCAGGGAGAGACCCTCTGGGCCTGGACGCCGTGATCGCCCTCGAAGACGCCGATGAAACCGGGGGCCGGCACCGGCGGCGGGCACTGGCCGGCGACGGCGCACAGTCGCACGCCGAGGGCCTCCAGCTCGCCGAGCGAGCCCGGTACCTTGGTCAGATCGTCCTGCCAGGCCAGGGCCCTCGCGCGGGCCTCCTCGTCGACGGGCCCGATCCTCCCGATGGTCCGTCTCAGCGATTCACCACTCATGATTCATCCGATCCTTGCTGTGGTCCTCGCCGCGGCTCGCGGCGAGGTGGTCGTTGAGGGCCGCTATGAAGGCCCTGCTCGTGTCCGGCCCGCGCACGGCCAGTCGCAGCCAGCCCGGCCCCAGCCCCGGGAAGGACTCCCCGCCGCGCACCGTGAACCCGGCGCTGCGCAGACACGCGCGCAACCGGCGCGGGTCGTGGCCGCGCAGATCGGCCAGGACGAAGGGCCCGGCCGGCGCCGGCACCGTGTTCACACCGATCCCGGCGAGCCCGGCGACGAGGACCTCACGATTCGCGGTCGTGGCACGGGCCTGCCCGGCCGCCAGCTCGACGGCCTCCGGCCTGGCCGTGGCGAGCGCCGCGTCGATGGCCGGCGCCGAGACGGGCCAGGCGCACTGGTAGGGGGCCAGCCGGGCGATCAGCTCGGGGTCGCCGACGACGTAGCCGATCCGAAGGCCGGGGATCGACCAGGTCTTCGTCAACGAGCGCACGACGAGCAGGCCGGTCATGTCGGGGCCGATGAGCGAGGCGGTCTCGCCGGGCACGGCGTCCATGAAGGCCTCGTCGACGACCACCACGCGTCCGGGCCTGCGCAGGCCGAGCAGTACGGCGGCGGGGTGCAGGACGCTGGTCGGGTTCGTCGGGTTGCCGACCACGACCAGGTCGCTGCGCGGGTGGATGCGCTCCGGGTCGAGCGTGAAATCCTCCTGGGGCCGCAGGACGACGCGCCCCACGGGGCGGTTCCGGGCGCGCAGCGCGGCCTCGGGCTCGGTGAACTGCGGGTGCACGACGGCGGCCCATCGCGGCGCGAGGGCCGTCGCGATGAGGCCGAACGCCTCCGAGCCGCCGGCCGTGATGAGCACCTGCTCCGGCCTCACGTCGTGCCGTGCCGCGACGGCGAGACGGGCCGGTTCGGCGTCGGGGTAGCGGGCCCAGTCCCCCGCGCGGGCGGTGAGCTCCTGCACGAGCCAGGCCGGGGGGGGCCGCGAGTGGACGTTGACGGCCAGGTCGACCGTTCCGGGCTCGTGGTCCTGGTCGCCGTGGTGGTTCAGGTCGACCGCCCCCGGCAGGGCGCCGGGCTCCTCCTCGTCGCCCACCGGCATCCGGCGGCCGCGGAAGCCGGCTGCGGCTGCGGCGAAGCGCTGGGCGAGCTGCGGGCAGCCCGCCCAGTGCAGGTGCTGGTAGCCGGCGTGCACGCTGGCCGGGTCGCCGGCCGGGGAGGCGATGACGCCCTCGCGGCGCTCGCCGACGACCCAGGCGTCGACCGGCCGTCCGACGCCCGGGACCGGCTCGGTGCTCGTGCGGTGGAACTCGTGGGCGCGCACGGTCTCGCCGGCGCGCATCAGGAAGCTGTCGGCGGCGGCCGTCGCCTCGTGGTAGCCCATCGTCAGGTGCGGGGTCATCGCCGAGTCGAGGTCGAGGACCCCGGTCATCGCCAGGCCGTCGAGGCTGCGGCACAGGTACAGCAGGCCGGCGCACTCGGCGACGACGGGCACGCCCCGGCCGATCGCGGCCCTGATCCGGGCCCGCAGCCGGCTGTTGGCCGCCAGCGCCGTGGCGTGGATCTGCGGGAAGCCGCCGCCCAGATAGATCCCGGCGGTGTCCTGCGGCAGGTGCTCGTCGCGCAGCGGGTCGAACGGGACCACCGTGCAGCCGGCCGCTTCGAGCAGTTCGGCCGTCTCGGTGTAGCGGAAGGTGAAGGCCCGGCCCGCCGCCATGGCGACGACCGCGCCGTCGCCGACGCCGGCCAGCTCGGCGGCCGGGTCCCACGGGGCGTCCGGCAGCCCTGGGGCGGTGGACGCCAGGTCCAGTACGGCGTCCAGGTCGACGTACTCGCCCACCAGCTCCCCGGCCCGGTCGACGACGGCCTGCGCCTGGGCGCCCTGTTCCTCGGCGGTGACGAGGCCCAGGTGGCGCGAGCCGACTGAGACCTGCTCCCTGGTGGGGATGCGGCCGATGACCGGCAGCCCGAAGCGGGCGCAGCCGGCCTCGATCTCATCGGCCACGCGCGGGCCCGTCACCCGGTTGAGGATGACGCCGCCCACCGCGATGCGCTCGTCGAATGCGGCCATGCCGGCGCAGACCGCGGCGGCCGTGCGCGAGGCGTGCGAGGCGTCGATGACGACGATCACCGGGGCGCCCAGCTCGCGTGCCACGTGGGCGGTGGAGCCGAAGCCCACCGGGTCCTCGGTACCGTCCGGCCAGGGGCCCAGCTTCCCGTCGAACATGCCCATGACGCCCTCGACGACCGCCACGTCGGCCGGGTCCGGGGTCAGCGCGCCGTGCTCGAACAGCGGCACCATGCGCTCGACGCCGCACAGATAGGGGTCGAGGTTGCGCCCGGGACGGCCGCACGCCAGCGCGTGATAGCCGGGGTCGATGTAGTCCGGGCCCACCTTGAAGCCCGCCACCGTGCTGCCGCGCGCGCTCAGGGCCGCCATCAGTCCGATCGCCACAGTCGTCTTGCCGGTGCTCGAGGCCGGCGCGCCGACGGCGACGCGGGGGAGCCTCAGGGAATCCGGGGAGCTCACCATTCGATGCCCGCCTGACCGCGCTCGCCCTCGTCGAAGGGGTGTTTGACCTTGTCCATCGAGGTGACCAGATCGGCCACGTCGATGATCTGCCGCGGGCAGCGGCGCCCGGTGATGACCACGTGCTGCACACCCGGGCGTCCGGCCAGGAAGCGCGCGACCCGGTCGGGGTCGACCCAGCCCCTGTTCAGCACGTGGGCGAACTCGTCGAGGATGTAGATGTCGTGCGCCTGCGCCGCGATCCGGTCGCGCACGTGCTCCCAGCCGGCGCGCGCCATGGCCTCGTGGTCGGCCGGATCGGTGCCCCTCAACCAGCTCCAGCCCCGGCCGAGGCACTGCCACTCGACGGGGCCGCCGATGCCCTCGGAGTCGTGGATGGCGCCCAGGCGCTCGTAGACCAGCCGCTCCCCGGTGGGCCACTTGCCGGACTTGATGAACTGGAAGACGCCGACCGACCAGCCGTGCGCCCAGCTGCGCAGGCCCATGCCGAAGGCGGCGGTGGACTTGCCCTTGCCGTCGCCGGTGTGGACGATCAGGCGGGCCTTGCGGCGCAGCCGCGCGGTGCCCGGTCTGGCCGCGTCCCCGGCGGCGCCGGTCTCGGGAACGGCCGCGGTGTGGTTCGGCCCGGGGACCCCGCTCATCGGTCGCCCTCCCGGGCCAGCGCGAGCAGGGCGTCGACGTCGAGGTTCTCCTCCAGCGCATCGGCCAGCGTGCTGATCATCCGTTCGCGGCGCTGCGCATAGCCGGGGGCGCTCTCGTCGGGGGTCCAGCCCGAGCCGGCGATGGCGGCCACCTCCGACAGGAAGGCGCGGCGGAAGTCGTCGTTCTCCAGGCTGCCGTGCAGCATCGTGCCCCAGGTGCCGGCGCTGCGCACGCCGTCGAGGAAGGGCTCGCCGCCGCTCGTCTCGCAGATGCCGTGATGGATCTCGTAGCCGGTGACGGTCATGCCCCTGTAGCCGTAGCTGGCCACCCGGACGGTCTTGTCGCCGGCGAAGCGCACGCGCATCGGCAGCAGGCCCAGGCCCGGCACCGTGCCGGTACGGGACTCGACCTCGTCGTCCAGCCGCTCGCCGAGCATCTCGTAGCCGCCGCAGATGCCCAGGACGGGGCGCCCCTCGGCGTGGCGGCGGGCCGCGACCCGCCCGATGCCGCGCTCGGTCAGCCAGGCCAGGTCCTCGACGGTGGAGCGGGACCCGGGCAGGACGAGCAGATCGGCCCGGGCGGCCACGCGCGGGTCATCGGTCACCTGCACGTCGACGCCGGGCTCGGCGGCCAGGGCGTCGATGTCGGTGGCGTTGGAGATGCGCGGCAGCCGGACGGCCGCCACGCGCAGGCTCGCCGAACCGGCGCCCTCCTCGCGGGCCCAGCGGTCGACCTGCAGGGCGTCCTCCCCGTCGATCCACACGCCGGGCAGCCAGGGCAGCACACCGTAGCCGGTCATGCCGGTGCGCCCGCTGATCTCGGCGAGACCGGGGGCCAGGATCGAGGCGTCGCCCCGGAACTTGTTGATGACGTAGCCGCGCAGCAGGGCGCGGTCGGCCTCGTCGAGCAGGGCCCAGGTGCCGTACAGGCTGGCCAGCACGCCGCCGCGGTCGATGTCGCCGATGACGACGGTGGGCAGGTTGAACTTCCTCGCCAGGCCCATGTTGACGTAGTCGCCGGCGCGCAGGTTGATCTCGGCGGGGCTGCCGGCGCCCTCGCAGACGACCAGCTCGTGGTGCCCGGCCAGGTCGGCGTAGGCCTCGAAGGCGGCCTGGGCCAGTCGGCGGCGACCGGTGGCGTACTCGCCGGCGTCCAGCTCGCCGGCGGGGGAGCCCATGAGGACGATGAAGCTGCGGCGGTCGGTGCCGGGCTTGAGCAGCACCGGGTTCATCGCGGCGTTGGGAACGGCACCGGCGGCGGTGGCCTGCAGGTACTGGGCGCGGCCGATCTCGGCGCCGTCCGGGCAGACCATCGAGTTGTTCGACATGTTCTGCGACTTGAACGGCACGACGTCGATGCCGCGCCGGGCGGCCGCCCGGCACAGACCCGTGACGAGGGCGGACTTG
>NZ_CAUTOU010000012.1:0-39603 GCF_963539965.1 uncultured Propionibacterium sp. | reverse complement strand
CCGATCCCGTGGGAACCGACGAGGTGGACGAGCGCTCCAGGGCGCTCGACGCCCGGGCCGCGGAACTGGACGCCCTCCAACGCGAGATCGAGACGGCCCGCGCCCGGGCCGAGCGCGCCGAGCGCGACGCCCAGGACAGACTCGACGACCTGATGGAGCGGGAGAAGTCGGCCGCGGCGCTCAGCGAGAGGGCCCGGGGCGCCCGGGCCGACTCCGATCGTCTCAAGGCCGAGATGACCCGATTGGGCTCCGAGCTCGCCGCGCGCGAGGAGGCCCTGACGCAGCGGAGCCGGCTCCTCGACGAGCGCGAGAACCAGCTCGGGGCCGAGCGCACCGCCCTGCAGTCGCGCACCGACCGGCTCGACGCCAGGCAGGAACGGCTCGAACAGGACAGGGAGGCCGTCGGGGCCGAGCGCGCGGCCATCACCGCCGAACTCGAGCGCCTCGGCGGCGTCAGCGCCGAGGAGGCGCGCGCGCAGCTCATCGCCCGCGTCGAGCAGGACGCCCGCCGCGCGGCCGCCCTGCGGGCCCGTCGCATCGAGGACGACACCCAGGCCGGCGCCGATCGCATCGCCCGCGGCATCATCACCACGGCCATCCAGCGCATCGCCGCTGAGGCCACCAGCGATGCCGCCGTCACCACCGTCGAAGTGCCCGGCGATGAGATGAAGGGCCGCATCATCGGCCGGGAGGGCCGCAACATCCGTGCCTTCGAGCAGACCACCGGCGTCAATGTCATGGTCGATGACACGCCCGGCTCGGTGCTGCTCAGCTGCTTCGATCCGGTCCGACGCGAGATCGCCCGCGTCACCATGAGCGAGCTCATCGCCGACGGCCGCATCCACCCGGCCCGCATCGAGGAGGCGCACGAGCGCTGCAGCAGGAAGATCATGGCCGGCTGCCGTCGGACGGGCGAGCAGGCCTGCCTGGAACTGGGCATCACCGACATGGATCCCGAGCTGCACGCCACGATCGGCGCCCTGCGCTACCGCACCAGTTACGGCCAGAACGTCCTGGCCCACATGAGCGAGTGCGGTCGCATCGCCGGGGCCATTGCCGCCGAGCTCGGCCTGGACGCCGCCAGCTGCAAACGCGCGGCCTTCCTGCACGACATCGGCAAGGCTGTCGTCACCAGCGGCGAGGGCTCCCACGCTCTCGAGGGCGCGGACCTGCTGCGCAGGCACGGCGAATCCGACGAGGTCGTCAACGCCGTCGGGGCCCATCACAACGAGATCGAGCAGAACTGCGTCGAGGCCGTCATGACCCAGGTCGCCGACACGATCTCCGGATCGCGGCCCGGCGCGCGCCGCGAGAGCCTCGAGGCCTACGTCCAGCGCCTGGAGCGCTTGGAGAAGATCGCCGGATCCCACGAGGGCGTCGACAAGGTCTTCGCCATGCAGGCGGGCCGCGAGGTCCGTGTCATGGTCGTCCCCGGGATCGTCGACGACGCGGGGAGCGTCGAGCTGGCCGAGACCATCGCCCACGAGGTCGCCGAGGAGCTGGTCTTCCCCGGCAACATCAGGATCACGGTGGTGAGGGAGTCACGGGCCACTCGCCTGGCCCATTGACCTCCCGGATCGGGCGTCCGTCGCCGCACCGCCGCGGGCCCTGCCGCTGGGTACCATGGACCCGCCATGGACATCCCCGACACGACGACCGCCCAGCCCGGTGCCACCGGTGCGAGCCCGCGCACCTATCGGGTGATCACCTACGGCTGCCAGATGAACGCGCACGACTCGGAGCGCATCGCCGGTCTGCTCGACGAGGCCGGTTACGTGCGCGCGCCCGAGGACGGCGAGCTCGACGAGGCCGACGTCGTCGTCTTCAACACCTGCGCCGTCCGCAAGAACGCGGACAACAGGCTCTACGGCAATCTCGGCCACATGGCCCCCGTCAAGGCCCGTCATCCCGGCATGCAGATCGCCGTGGGCGGCTGCATGGCCCAGAAGGACCGCGACATCATCACCTCCAGGGCCCCCTGGGTCGATGTCGTCTTCGGCACCAACAACATCGGTTCGCTGCCGGCCCTGCTGGAGCGCTCGCGCATCGAGCGGGCCAGCCAGGTCGAGATCACCGAGGCCCTGCAGACCTTCCCGTCCGATCTGCCGACCCGCCGGGAGTCCGCCTACTCGGCGTGGGTGCCGATCAGCGTGGGCTGCAACAACACCTGCACCTTCTGCATCGTCCCCGCGCTGCGCGGCAGGGAGACCGACCGCCGGCCAGGTCAGGTCCTGGCCGAGGCCCGCATGCTCGTCGAGGCGGGCGTCCAGGAGATCACCCTGCTCGGTCAGAACGTGAACTCCTACGGCGTGCAGTTCGGCGACCGTGCCGCCTTCGCCAAGCTCCTGCGCTCGTGCGGGGGCATCGAGGGGCTGGAACGTGTGCGCTTCACCAGCCCGCACCCGGCCGCCTTCACCGATGACGTCATCGAGGCCATGGCCGTCACGCCGAACGTCATGCACCAGCTGCACATGCCCCTGCAGTCCGGCTCGGACCGGGTGCTCAGGCAGATGCGCCGCTCCTACCGGGCCAAGAGGTTCCTGGACATCCTGGAGCGCGTCCGCGCCGCCATGCCCGATGCCGCGATCAGCACCGACGTCATCGTCGGCTTCCCCGGCGAAACGGACGAGGACTTCGAGGACACCATGGACGTGGTGCGCCAGTCCCGCTTCACCAGCGCCTTCACCTTCCAGTACTCGGTGCGCCCCGGCACTCCGGCCGGCGCCCGCCCCGACCAGGTGCCGCGCGAGGTCGTCCAGGGGCGCTACGAGCGTCTGGCCGCCCTGCAGGAGGAGATCAGCTGGGACCAGAACAGGGCCTTCGAGGGGCGGACCGTCGAGGTCATGTTCGCCACCGGCGAGGGCCGCGAGGACGGCGAGCGCATGTCCGGTCGCGCCCGGGACAACAGGCTCGTCCACGTCGCCGTGCCCGCCGATCCGGCGCAGCGCCCCCGCCCCGGCGACATCGCCGAGGTCGAGGTCACCCGCGGCACGCCCCACTACCTGGTGGCCGATGCCCCCCTGCGCAGTCTGCGCCGCACCCGCGGCGGCGATGCCTGGGCAGCCCGCCACGATCCGCGCACCGAGCCGGTCGGCGTCCCCCTCGGCCTTCCGGCGATGCCGCGCGCATGAGCATTCCGCCGCTGGTCGTCATCGTCGGGCCGACCGCCTCGGGCAAGTCGGCCCTGGCCGTCGCCCTGGCGCGTCTGCTCACCGGCCGCGGGCACCCGGCAGAGATCGTCAACGCCGATTCCATGGCCCTCTACCGCGGCATGGACATCGGCACCGCGAAGCCGTCGCCGGCCGAGCGCGGCGGCATCGCGCACCACCTCATCGACGTGCTCGACGTGCGCGAGACCGGCACCGTCGCAGAATTCCAGGCCATGGCGCGCGAGCGGATCGTGGCCCTGCGCGGGGCCGGTGCCGTCCCCATCCTGGTCGGCGGGTCCTCGCTGTACACGCGTGCCGTCGTCGACGACTTCGAGTTCCCCGGCACGGATCCGCTGGTGCGCACCCGCTGGGAGGACGAGCTCGACAGGCTCGGCCCGGCCGGCCTGCACCGAGTGCTGGCCGCCAGATCGCCCGAGGCCGCCCGGGCGATCCCTCCGGGCAACGCCCGCCGCGTCGTCCGGGCCCTGGAGGTCGTCGAGCTGACCGGCCACTACAGCCCGCACCTGCCCGAGCCGCGCTATCTGCTCGAGAACGTCCACCAGTACGGTCTGGAGCTCGACCGAGAGCTCATGGACGAGCGCATCGCCGCCCGCGTCCGCGCCATGTTCGAGCAGGGCCTGGTCCAGGAGGTCCAGCACCTCGTCGACGACGGCCTGCGCGAGGGGACCACGGCCAGCCGGGCGCTCGGCTACCGGCAGGTGCTCGATCTGATCGAAGGACGCATCGATCGGGAGCAGGCCATCCGGGCAACCATCGACGGCACCAGGCGCTTCGCCCGCAAGCAGCTCGGCTGGTTCCGTCGTGACCCGCGCATCACCTGGCTGCGGGCCGGCACGCCCGGACTCGAGCAGGCGATCGCCACCGATCTGCCCGTGCCGGGCCGCCCCTGACCGGGCTGTCCACGATCGTCGATCGGAGGGCACCGGGCTGGATCACGGTGGGAGAATGAGCCTCATGGACACCTGGGGTTTCGCCAAGGGGCACGGCACGCGCAACGACTTCGTCCTGCTCAAGGACCGCACCGGCTCCGTGGCGCTGGGCCCCGAGCAGGTGCGCTTCCTGTGCGACCGCCACGGCGGCATCGGCGCCGACGGCGTCATCCGCGCCATCAAGGCCGCGCACGTGCCCGAGTGGGACGGCGACCCCGATCTGTGGTTCATGGACTACCGCAACGCCGACGGCTCGCTCGCCGAGATGTGCGGCAACGGCCTGCGCGTCTTCGGGCGCTTCCTCATGGAGGAGGACCTCGTCGACTCCAAGGACCTCGTCATCGCCACCCGTGCCGGCCTGCGCGGGGTGCGCGAGCTGCCCGACGGACGCATGTGCGCGCACATGGGCGCGGTCCGGGTCAGCCCCGAACCGACCTGGGTGAGCCACGACGGGCGCCGCTTCGAGGCCACCGCGGTCGACGTCGGCAATCCCCACGCGGTCGTCCTGCTGCCCGCCGACGCCGATCTGGCGTCCTTCGACCTGTCCCGTGCCCCGCGGTTCGACGAGGGCGTCTTCCCCGAGGGCGTCAACGTCGAGTTCGTCCACGTCGACGGCGAGCGCGATCTGTCGGTGCGCGTCTACGAGCGCGGCTCGGGCGAGACCCTCTCGTGCGGCACGGGCGTCGTCGCCGCCGCCGCCCGGGCCCGCGCCCGTGACGGGCTGATCGGGAACTATGCGGTCGCCGTGCCGGGGGGCCGCCTCGAGGTGGCCTTCGGCGAAGACCGGGCCGAGCTCATCGGGCTGGCCGTCATCGTCGCCCGCGGCGAGGTCCTCGTCCCCGATCCGCGCGCCCACCGGGACGCCCCGGCCGCCCCCGCTGAATCATGACCACACCGACCATCGTCACGGGCCCTGCGCCCGGCTGAGGCGACAATGACCCACGACGAGCAGTTCCCCGGCGCGAACGGGTACGACGGCGACCAGCAGGAGCTCGCGGACCGCGTGGCGCTCACCCGCGTGCCCGGCATGTCCACCGAGTTGCAGGACGAGAGCGAGGTCGAGTACCGCCGGCTGCGCCTGGAACGGGTCGTCCTGATCTCCGTGTGGACCACCGGATCGGCGTCCGAGGCCCGCAACGCCATGGCCGAGCTCAAGGCGCTCGCCGAGACCGCCGGATCCCAGGTGCTCGAGGGCCTCGTGCAGCGCCGCCCCCGCCCCGAGGCCGCCACCTACCTGGGCTCCGGCAAGGTCGGCGAGCTGCGCGAGGTCGTCGTCGCCACCGGCGCCGACACGGTCATCGCCGACGGTGAGCTGAGCCCGGCCCAGTTGAGGAATCTCGAGGACCTCGTAGGGGTCAAGGTCGTCGACCGAACCGCCCTCATCCTCGACATCTTCGCCCAGCACGCGCGCAGCGTCGAGGGCAAGACCCAGGTCGAGCTGGCCCAGCTCAACTACCTCAAGCAGCGCCTGCGCGGCTGGGGCGACTCGCTCTCCCGCCAGGTGGGCGGCCGTGCCGCCTCCGGCGTCGGCATCGGCGGGCGCGGGCCCGGCGAGACCAAGCTGGAGACCGACAGGCGCCGCATCGACTCGCGCATCGCGATCCTGCGTCGCAGGCTGCGCGGCATGGACTCCACGCGCGCCATCGGACGAGAGAGCCGCCGCCGCAATCGCATCCCCTCGGTGGCCATCGTCGGCTACACGAATGCCGGCAAGAGCTCGCTGCTCAACCGGCTCACCGGTGCCGGTGCGCTCGTCGAGGACGCCCTGTTCGCCACCCTCGACCCCACGACGCGCCGCTGCAGGACCGCCGACGGGCGCGTCTACACGATGACCGACACCGTCGGCTTCGTGCGGCACCTGCCCACCGACCTGGTCGAGGCCTTCCGCTCCACGCTCGAGGAGTCGGTGCAGGCCGATCTGCTCGTCCACGTCGTCGACGGCTCCGATCCCGACCCCGACGGCCAGATCCAGGCCGTCCGCGAGGTGCTCGACGACATCGGCACGGGGCAGCAGCCCGAGCTGCTCGTCGCCAACAAGACCGACGCGGCCGACTCGGACGTCCTCGCCCGGCTGAGAGCCGGGCACCCCGATGCCGTCTTCGTCAGTGCGCGCACCGGCGAGGGCGTCGACGAGCTGTGCGCCGCCGTCGAGTCGCGCCTGCCCGCGCCCCACGAGCGGGTCGACGTGCTCATCCCCTGGAACCGCGGTGATCTGGTCGACCGCATTCACCGTTACGGCGAGATCGAGTCCGACGAGTACCTCGAGAACGGCACCCGCCTCGTCGCCAGGGTCCACGCCGACCTGGCCCATGAGCTGGCCGGGTTCGTCCTGCAGGGGGGGCGGCGTGCGCCCGGGCCGCGGGGCGCCGACGGCGTAGACTGTGCCGGTGACCGAGCCTCTGCATGAGCGTGTCCTCGACGAGGCCGTCGGGGCCGTCGGGGGATCGACGCGCCCGGGCCAGCGCAGGATGGCCGGTGCCGTCGCGCGGGCGCTCGCCGAGGGCACCCAGCTGCTCGTCCAGGCCGGTACGGGCACCGGTAAGTCGCTCGGCTACCTGGCGCCCGCGCTCGTGCACGCCCAGGCCTCGGACGCCGGGGTCGTCGTAGCCACCGCCACCATCGCCCTGCAGAACCAGCTGGCCACCAAGGACGTGCCCGCCGCTGCACAGGCGGTCGCCGAGGTGACCGGGCGCCTGCCCGTCGCGGCCGTACTCAAGGGGCGCAGCAACTACGCGTGCCTGATGCGCTCGCGCGGCGGCGCGGCACCCGAGCAGTCCAGCCTGCTGACCGCCGACGCCCTGGCCGAGACCGCTCGCAACGGCGCCCAGGACGCCGAATCCGGGCTCGGCGCCGAGGTCGTCGCCCTGCGCTCCTGGGTCGAGGAGCAGGCCGAGGGGCACGGGCTCGCCGACCGCGATGACGCACCCGCCCACTCGGGGCGGGCATGGGCCCAGGTCTCCATCAGCTCGCGCGAGTGCCCCGGGGCGCGCTGCCCCTTCCACGACGAGTGCTTCGTTGAGATCTCCCGGGCCAGGGCACGCGCAGCGGACCTCGTGATCACCAACCACGCCCTGCTGGCCATCGATGCGATGGGCCAGAACGGCGTGCTGCCCGAGCACGACGCCGTCATCATCGACGAGGCCCACGAGCTCACCGACAGGGTCACCGGAGCCGCCGGCGAGGAGCTCGGTCCCCAGCGGGTCGAGCGCGTCTGCCGCCGGGGGGCCGACTGGCTCGACGACGAGACGGCCCTCGACCTCCTCGATGCGGCCGACGCCCTGCGCGGCGTGCTCGAGGACATCGATCCGGGCCGGGTCGGCCCGGCGAACAGCAGCCTCGTCGAGGCGGTAGGACGCGTTCGCGATGCCGCCCGCCGGGCGGCGGGCCAGCTGGGCCGGTCCGGCTCCGGGTCCCAGGCCGAGCCGGAGCGCAGCGCCGCCGCAGCGGCCGCCCGCGAGGTCTTCGAGACCGCTGAGCGCATGGCGGCCATGACCGACGCCGATGTCGTGTGGATCAGCGAGCGCGAGCACTCCGGGCGCTGGCTCAATGTCGCCCCGCTGTCGGTGGCCGGTCTGCTGCGCAGCGCGGTCCTGGCCCGGGCCACGACCGTCCTGACCAGCGCCACGCTCGCCCTCGGCGGCTCCTTCGAGGCCATGGCCGGGCGGGTCGGCCTGCGGGCGGCCGAGCGCCTCGGCGAGGACGAGAGGCCCGACCGCGGCGCATCGGAGGACGACCCGGGCGCCTGGCTGCCCTGGCGGGGCGTCGACGTCGGCTCGCCCTTCGACTATGCCAGGCAGGGCATCCTGTACGTCGCCGCGCACCTGGCCCGGCCCGGACGCGAGGGCATCGGCGGGGACGTGCTCGAGCAGGTCGCCGAGCTCGTCCGGGCCAGTGGGGGCCACGCGCTGGGGCTGTTCAGCTCCCAGCGCGCCGCGGAGGCGGCCACCCGGCACGTGCGCCTGGAACTGCCGAAGCTGTCCGTCCTGTGCCAGGGCGAGGCCCAGCTGCCGGAACTCACCCGGCGCTTCGCGGCGGAGTCCGAGACCAGTCTGTTCGGCACCATGTCGCTGTGGCAGGGCATCGACGTGCCCGGCGACGCCTGCCGCCTGGTCATCATCGACCGCATCCCGTTCCCGCGTCCCGACGACCCGCTCGTGCAGGCGCGTCAGCAGTCCGTCACGAAGGCCGGCGGCAACGGATTCATGCAGGTGGCCGCCTCGCATGCGGCCCTGCTGCTGGCACAGGGCGCCGGGCGCCTCATCAGGCGCAGCGGCGACAGGGGAGTGGTGGCCGTCCTGGACTCGCGCCTGGCGACGGCCCGTTACGGCTCGTACCTGCGCAGGTCGCTGCCGGACTTCTGGACGACGACGGACCTGGAGCGCACGGTCGGTGCGCTGCGCAGGCTCGACGGCTCGTCCTGAGCGGGACCTGCGCGTCCGTGGGGCGGTCAGATGCGGCGGAGGACCGCGACGACCTTGCCGATGATGGTGGCGCGGTCGCCGTCGATCGGATCGTAGTCCTCGTTGTGCGCCACCAGCCGGACATGGCCGTCGATACGGCGGAACTCCTTGACCGTGGCCTCGTCGTCGAGCATGGCGGCGACGAAGTCGCCGTTGTCCGCGGTGGGCTGCTGGCGGATGACGACGTAGTCGCCGTTGCAGATCGCGGCCCCGACCATCGAGTCGCCGTGCACCCGAAGCATGAAGACCGTGCCCGAGCCGACCAGGTCGCGCGGCAGGGGCATGGTCTGCTCGACCTGCTCGACAGCCAGGATCGGTGCGCCGGCGGCGATCGTGCCGACCAGGGGGACGTCGACGGCCTCGGGGAAGGCCTCGCCCAGGTCGGTGGGATCGACGAACTCCCCATCCGGTCGGCCGGACCGCGCCAGGACGACCTCGAGGGCGCGCGGGCGCCTGGGATCGCGGCGGAGGAAACCCTTGGCCTCGAGCACCTTGAGCTGATGGACGACGCTCGATGGGCTCGTCAGACCGACCGCCTCGCCCATCTCGCGGATGCTCGGCGGATAGCCGTGGGCGTCGACACTGGTGCGGATGAAGTCGAGGATGAGGCGCTGGCGCTGGGTGAGCGAGCCGGCGTCCGGGGCCCCGGCCGGCCGGCCGCCCTGGACGGGGGGCCCGGCGATCCGGCGCTTGACGCGGCTGGCCCGCAGCTCGGCGTCGACGCGCGCCCGACTGGGGCGCCCGGCCCTACGCGCAGCGCGTCCTGACGACTCGTGCGCAGCGCCCGCCGCCGGTGAGGAGCCCGTTGTGCCCATGGCGGCATGCTACGCCGGCTGGGCCCGCAATCAAACGACTGTTCGGTTCCGCGTGTCGGCCCCCGGCGTCCTGGGGCGGGGTGATCCATCGGTCCGGCCGCCCGGCCGGCTCCCCGGCGCTCCGGGCGGCCCGGAGAATTGTCGGCGGCGACTGCTTGACTCGGTCGTGCGCGAGGCCACCACGACCGGTTCGGGACGGATGAGCCTCGCTCCGTCTGGACATCTCGAACGGATGTACTATTCTGGTTCTCGAACACACGTTCGAGATCTTCTCGAGACTGTTCGCTGGCATCGGATGGACTCCGGGTCTTCCGCCCGGGCGAGTTCTTCGTACAGGAGGTTGACATGGCACGGGAGATCGACGCGGCCCGGTTCGAGGGGGCGATCCGGCTCGATCAGGCCGTCCTCGGCAAGAGCGGTGACGCCCGGAGCCCCGCCGTCCTGTCCGGAAGCGGCGCGCGTGCCGGTTCGCACGGGCCGGGGGCCCGTCCTGCTCAGCCCATCGTCCCCCGCCGTCCTGCTCAACCCGTCCCACCCGCGGTCCATCAGGGGTTCATCGGCCGTTCGCCGATCCCGGCCCGCCTGGGGGAGGGCGCTTGCCCGTGTGCGTCGTCCGGAGGGACGTCCCCGGGGCCGGTGCACGAGCCGGTCGATGACACCGAGCACGTCCAGGTGCTCAGTGCCGAGATGCTGGCGGCCGCCGTCGGCATCGCCCCGGCGTCGGACGGGGCTCGCGCTGCGGGTGAGCGTGCTCATCGGCGCACCCGTGCGGCCGCTCCCGCCCGGGGCTGGCGCCTGACCGAGCGCGGCATCGCCGTTGTCGTGACGTCCTTCGTCGCCGCGGTCGTCCTGGGGCTCGGCGGCGCGGTGCATTCGTTCCTCTCGATCTCGAATGCGCCCGTTGAGCGGAGTTCCAGTGCCGTCGCCCGGGGCGGCTAGGAGCGGCGATGATTCGTGGCGATCGTTGGCGACGGTGCTGTGCTCGCCGGTGACGATGGTGGAGGCGTTGACGCTCCAGAAGTCGGGGAACTCGACGCCCTTCTGCTCGAAGACGGTCTCGCCGGTCTTCCAGTTGGTCTGCACCACATCACGACGTTGCCAGGTGACCTCGTCGTAGGGATGCACACCAGCCGTGCTGAAGATGCGCTCGACCTTGAGACCGGCGGACTTGTCATCGCGGGCCTTGGTCGGTCCCGTCCGTCGGCGTTCCTCTGCTCAGCCGTCCTTACCGGCCGTGACGAGGGGCGTTGCGGGATCGGCCGGCCCGGGCCCCGGATCGACGGCCCCCGGTGAGAAGGTCGCCGGAGCCTGGTCCGGTGCTGGGTGTACTGTATCTGCATCATCCACATCTAGTAGTTACAAGCCTGTTGTTCGTCCACAGGTTGTGGTTCTTGTCCACAAGCTGCTCACAAGGTGTTGTGGGCGCGCGGTCCGGGACCGCGGGCGGGGCGGGCGGCGGCGCGACGAGTCGAGGGGAGCTGGGTCATGCACTGCCCGTACTGCCGCAACGACGACTCCCGCGTTCTCGACTCGCGTGTGGCCGAGGACGGCGCGAGCATCCGTCGGCGCCGTCAGTGCCCGGCCTGCGGGCGGCGCTTCACCACGATCGAGCAGATGCAGCTCGTCGTGGTGAAGAAGTCGGGCGTCGTCGAGCCATTCAACCGGGACAAGGTGATCAACGGAGTCCGCAAGGCGTGCAAGGGCAGGCCCGTCACCGAGGCCCAGCTGGCCAGGCTCGGCCAGCAGGTCGAGGAGTCGTTGCGGGCCGGCGGCATGGCCGAGATCCCGTCCGAGCAGGTCGGCGTGACGATCCTCGAACCACTGAGCAGGCTCGACGCCGTCGCCTACCTGCGTTTCGCCAGCGTCTACCAGCATTTTCAGTGCGTGGACGACTTCCTGGCCGAGATCGCCAAACTGCGGGAGGCGGAGCGGGAGCGGCGGACGGCTGAGCCCTCGGGTGCGCCGGGAGCCTCCTCGTCAGGGGGTTCCGTGCGCTCCTGAACCAGGACAACCGAATAGTTACGTGTAGTTACGTGTGAGGACACAAACCATGTCGGGCGCAGATCGCCCGAGCCCCGTATGGAGAGGGAACAGGGAACGATGACACAGACTGTGGCCACGACCAAGGCCCGCGATGACAAGTCCGCCGGTCTCAAGGTCGAGCGCATCTTCAGCACGGCTGGTGTGCATCCCTACGACGAGGTCACCTGGCAACGTCGTGATGTGGTGCAGACCAACTGGAAGACCGGCGAGACCGTCTTCGAGCAGAAGGGCGTCGAGTTCCCCGACTTCTGGAGCGTCAACGCCTCCACCATCGTCACCACCAAGTACTTCCGCGGCGCCGTCGGCACCGACAGTCGCGAGTCGAGCCTGCGCCAACTCATCGACCGCGTGGTGAGGAGGTACTCCTCGACCGGCTACGAGGAGGGCTATTTCGCCTCCGAGGCCGACGCCCAGGTCTTCGCCGAGGAGCTCACCTGGATGCTTCTGCACCAGTACTTCGCCTTCAACTCCCCGGTGTGGTTCAACGTCGGCACCCCGAGCTCTCAGCAGGTCAGCGCCTGCTTCATCCTCTCCGTCGACGACTCCATGGAGTCGATCCTGAACTGGTACCGCGAGGAGGGCATGATCTTCAAGGGCGGCTCGGGGGCCGGTCTGAATCTCTCGCGCATCCGCTCCTCGAAGGAGCTCCTGCGCTCCAGCGGCGGTACCGCATCCGGCCCCGTCAGCTTCATGCGCGGCGCCGACGCCTCGGCCGGCACCATCAAGTCCGGTGGTGCCACCCGGCGCGCGGCCAAGATGGTCGTCCTCGACGTCGACCACCCCGACATCGAGGAATTCGTGGAGACCAAGGCTCGGGAGGAGGACAAGATCCGCGCCCTGCGCGATGCCGGTTTCGACATGGACCTGGGCGGCGCCGACATCACCTCTGTGCAGTACCAGAACGCCAACAACTCGGTGCGCGTCTCCGACGAGTTCATGAGGGCCGTCGAGGCCGGCGCGGAGTTCGGTCTGCGCGCGCGCACCACCGGCGAGATCGTCGAGCGGGTCGACGCCCGCGAGCTCTTCGGCAAGATCGCCCAGGCGGCCTGGGAGTGCGCCGATCCCGGCATCCAGTACGACGACACGATCAACGCCTGGCACACCGATCCCGCCTCGGGCCGGATCAACGCGTCCAACCCGTGCTCGGAATACATGAGCCTGGACGACTCCTCGTGCAATCTGGCCAGCCTCAATCTGCTCAAGTTCCTGCGCGAGGACGACACCTTCGACGCCGAGCTGTTCATCAGGGCCGTCGAGCTGGTCATCACCGCCATGGACATCTCGATCTGCTTCGCCGACTTCCCGACCGAGCCGATCGCCGAGACCACCCGCGCCTACCGTCAGCTGGGCATCGGCTACGCCAACCTGGGCGCCCTGCTCATGGCGCTCGGCAAGGGCTACGACTCCGGGGGCGGGCGCACCCTGGCCGCCGTCATCACCTCGCTGATGACCGGCGCCGCCTACCGCCGCAGTGCCGAGCTGGCAGCCGTCGTCGGCCCGTACAGCGGCTACGAGCCCAATGCCGAGGCCCACCGAGGCGTCATCGCCAAGCACGGTGCCGCCAACGAGGCCGTCAGGACCTTCGACGATCTCGACGGCGGAATCCACGAGGCCGCCACCGCCCAGTGGGCCGCCGCCGCCGAGCTCGGCGCCAAGAACGGCTACCGCAACGCCCAGGCCTCCGTACTGGCCCCGACCGGAACCATCGGCTTCATGATGGACTGCGACACCACCGGCATCGAGCCGGATTTCTCGCTGGTCAAGTTCAAGAAGCTCGTCGGCGGATCGTCGATGCAGATCGTCAACGGAACCGTCTCGCGCGCCCTGAAGAACCTCGGCTACGACAAGCCGGCCATCGCCCAGATCGTCGACTACGTCGCCGCCAACGGGAACGTCGTGGGTGCTCCGGGCCTGGCCCAGGAGCACTACGAGGTCTTCGACACCGCCATGGGCGTGCGCGCCATCCCGCCGATGGGCCACGTGCGGATGATGGCCGCCGTGCAGCCCTTCATCTCGGGGGCCATCTCCAAGACGGTGAACATGCCGGAGAGCGCCACCGTCGAGGACATCGCCGACGTCTACATGCAGGGCTGGAAGCTCGGCCTGAAGGCGCTGGCCGTCTACCGCGACAACTGCAAGGTCGGCCAGCCGCTGAGCGCCGGCTCCGAGGGCAGGGACGACAACAGGAAGTCGGATGCCGTCGAGGCCCCCAAGCCAGAGGTGCGCATCGAGTACCGCCCGCGCCGCCGTCGCCTGCCCAAGAGCCGAGCCGGCCGCACCACCAGCTTCTCGGTGGCCGGCGCCGAGGGGTACATCACCACCGGCGCCTACGAGAACGGCAAGCTGGGCGAGATCTTCCTCAAGCTCGGCAAGCAGGGCTCCACGCTGGCCGGCGTCATGGACGCCTTCTCGATCGCCGTTTCGATCGGCCTGCAGTACGGCGTGCCGCTGGAGGGCTTCGTCCAGAAGTTCACCAACCTGAAGTTCGAACCCGCCGGCATGACCGACGACCCGGACGTGCGCATCGCCCAGTCGATCCTCGACTACGTCTTCCGCCGCCTGGCCCTGGACTACCTCGACTTCGACGAGCGCGCTGAGCTCGGCATCTACACCGCCGCCGAGCGCGCCCACTACGTGGAGACGGGTTCCTACCTCTCCGAGGAGGAGGAGGCCGAGCTGCCCGAGAGCGAACTGCTCAAGAACGACGCCGGCGATGACATCGAGGTGGGGGCCGGCGGTGCCCGCCAGCCCAGTCTCATCGAGGCCCCGTCCGGCACCGAGCCCGCCGCCCCCCACACCACTACCGAGATGATGGAGAAGATCACGGGCACCGCATTCGACGCCCCGCTGTGCATGATCTGCGGTACGAAGATGCGCCCCAGCGGCTCCTGCTACGTCTGCGAGGGCTGCGGCTCGACCAGCGGCTGCAGCTGATCGGGTCGGTACCGGGCGCAGAGGAGCCGGCCGGGGGCCGTCTCCCTGGCCGGCCCCCGGCATCCGGGCGGGTCCTGGCGGGCAGGACCCGCCCGGATGCCGGGGCTACAGCCCCAGGAACTCCTTGATCGCCGGCAACTCGCGGCGCGCCTGCTCCAGACCGGCGGCGTAGCTGGCGGTCAATCTGGCCAGGTCGCGTTCGCCGTTGCCGACCGGCATGGCGTCGGGAACGAACAGATAGGCCTTGCCCGCGGCCTCGAGCTCGAAGAGCTCCCGCCGGGTCGCGTTGTAGCCCTCGTGGCGGTGCATGAGGGCGTCGACCACCGCCGGACGCCTGCGGAACACCGTCCGGTAGAGGACCGACTGGCCGCGGGTGGGAGCTGGCTTCACGTAGCCGCGCTCGCGGGTGAGCGCCACCAGGAACTTGTCGAAGCCGGCGGCCTGGGCGCGGTCGAGCCCGATGCCGCCGTCGGGCCCGAGGGCGCCGTCCACGTAGTCCAGCCCCCCGATCGTGACGGTGGGCATGAGACCGGGCATCGTCGAGGAGGCCCGCACGCGCACCATCAGATCGTCCATGGTGCCGGTGTCGGCCTTCGTGAACCAGACCTGCTCGCCGGTGTCGCAGCGGAACGAGCCGAAGTTCGGCCGGGCCGGGTTGGCGCGGTAGGTTCCGAAGTCGAAGGGCAGCGCCTGGTCGGGCCCGCCGGTGCGCTGGTAGATGTACTCGGCGTTGAACCAGCCCTTGCCGCGCAGGAGCGTGACGAGCCCGCCGAAGTGCGGATCGGAGACTATGTCGGTGAAACTGGCCCGGGCCCGCTGCGGATCGCGCGCCATGTAGTTCGCCGTATTGCTGGAGCCGGCCGAGACGCCGGCGATCCAGTCGATGAAGATCTCGTTCTCGATCAGCTCGCCGACCAGAGCACTCGTATAGCTGGCCCGCATGCCGCCGCCCTCGAAGATGAGCGCGGCGTCGGTCACATTGCTGGCCGGTGCGGGGCCGGTGCCTCTGGGATCTGCCACCGGTCCATTCTCCCAGGACCTTGCGGCGGCGGCCCCGGACCGTCTGCCCGGTGGACCGCGCCGGCATGGGGCGGAGCGCACCGATCCAGGACGATGCACGGCCCGTGGCTGGGCATTGGTGCAATTACGGACCGGAGTCGTGCACAAATGGGTGCCCGGCACGGGACGACGACGGCCCGACGCCTAACCTGACGTTCGTAAGACGCGCCCACCGAAGCCGTTTGGAGGTTCGTATGGCTGACCTGACCGTTGACGTCGTCGTCGTCGGTGGCGGTGCGACTGGTGCGGGCATCGCCCGCGATGCCGCGATGCGCGGCTTGGCCGTGGCCCTCGTCGACCGGGCCGACCTGGCCCAGGGCACCACCGCCCGCTACCACGGCCTGCTCCACTCCGGCGGGCGCTACGTCGTCTCCGACCCCGAATCCGCGCGCGAGTGCGCCGACGAGAACAGGACCATCACCCGGATCCATGCGAACGCCGTCGAGCAGACCGGCGGCCTGTTCGTCGTCACCCCGGAGGACTCCGAGGAGTACTCCGACGGCTTCCTGGCCGCCGCCGCCAGGGCCCGTGTGCCCGCCGAGGAGATCACGGTCGCCCAGGCGCTCGCCCGCGAGCCACGCCTCAACCCCGGCGCGAAGCGCGCCTTCGTCGTGCTCGACGGCACCGTCGACGGCTGGGCCATGGTCTGGGGCGCTGCCGAGTCGGCCCGCGAGTACGGCGCCCACGTCCTGCCCTACCACGCGGTCACCGCCATCCACCGCGACGGTGACCGCGTCGCCGCGGTCACCGTCCGCGACGTCAAGGCCGGCGGCGAGAAGCGGATCGCCTGCCGGTTCGTCGTGAACGCCGGCGGCCCCTGGGCCGGCCGGATCGCGGCCATGGCCGGCTGCCACGACGTCGACGTCGTGCCCGGCCGCGGCATCATGATCGCGATGAACCACCGCCTGGTGAACACGGTCATCAACCGCTGCGTCAAGCCGGCCGACGGCGACATCCTCGTCCCGGTGCACACGGTGTCCATCATCGGCACCACCGACGTGAGGGCCGCCGACCCGGACAAGCTGCCCATTCCGCGCAAGGAGGTCCAGCAGATGCTCGACGCGGGCGAAGCGCTCGTGCCCGGTTTCCGCCGGGCCCGGGCCGTGCACGCCTGGGCCGGCGCCCGGCCGCTGGTCATGGACACCCGTGTCTCGGCTTCCGACACGCGCCACATGAGCCGCGGCATGTCGGTGCTCGACCACGAGAGCCGCGACGGCCTGAAGGGCATGCTCACCATCGCCGGCGGCAAGCTCACCACTTACCGCCTCATGGCCGAGCGCATCGTCGACATCATGTGCGGGCAGATGGGTGAGGACCGCCCCTGCCGCACCGCCGGCGAGGCCGTTCCCGCGGCCGACGACAAGCCGACCTACACCGTCACGCACCGCCTGGCCGACCGCGAGAAGGACCGGCGGGACGACCAGATCATCTGCGAGTGCGAGCTCATGAGCAGGACGATGTTCCTTGACCTGCTCAGGGACGATCCGGCCGCCACCCTCGACGACCTGCGTCGCCGCCTGCGCCTGGGCATGGGCCCCTGCCAGGGCGGTTTCTGCTCGACCCGTGCCGCCGGCCTGCTGTGCTCGACGGGCACGCGCAGCTCCGCGGAGGCCACCGCCGAGCTGCGCGGCTTCCTCAAGCACCGCTGGATCGGCCTGTGGCCCATCCTGGCCGGCGGCCAGTTGCGCCAGGCCGCCCTGGACGAGTGGATCGTCCGCGGCACCCTCGACATCGACCACGCCCCCGGCGCCGCCGACCCCGTCGAGCCCTACCCGGTCGGTACCGAGATCGATGAGCGCGACCGGGCCCGTGCCGCAGCCGGCGACAGGCAGGAGGTCCCGGCATGAGGGACGTCATCGTCGTCGGCGCCGGCCTGTCCGGCCTGGTCGCCTCGCTGCGGCTCCGCCGGGCCGGCCTGCACGTCGCGCTCGTCCACTTGGGCCGTGGCGGCCTGCAGCTGGGCCAGGGCACGATCGACGTGCTCGGCTACCGCCCTGACCGCGTAGTCCATCCGCTGGCCGAGCTGGGCGAGTTCTGCTCGCTGCAGGAACGCGGCGGCGGCCCGGCCCACCCGTACACCGTGCTGGGCGCTGACGGCATCCGCGTCGGCGTCGGCTACCTGCGCGAGCTCCTCGGCGCGGCCCTGGTCGGCGACGTCGAGACGAACACGGCACTGCCGACCGCCCTCGGCGGCCTGCGCCCGACCGCTCTGTACCCGGCCTCCATGGCGGCCGGCGCGGTCGGCCTCGACCCCGCCCGCCCCGGCGCGCTGCGCGCCGGAAGTTCCGTCGTGGTCGTCGGCATCGACCAGCTCAAGGACTTCTCCTGCGAGCTCGTCGCTCAGAACCTGGCGACCGTCGAGTTGCCCGGCGGCGGTCACCTCGCGACCCGCTGCGCTTCGATCAGCTTCCCCGGCCGCGGTACCGAGGCCGACTCGAATGCGGTCAACATCGCCCGCGCCATCGGGCGCACCGAACGCCGCAAGGTCTTCACGCGGGCGCTCGAACAGGTCGCCGGGCACGGCGAGACCATCGCCGTGCCGGGCGTCCTGGGACTGGGCGAGGAGACCTTCGAGGCCGTCGCCGCCGAGCTCGGCCAGCCGATCTTCGAGATCCCCCTGCCGCCGCCCTGCGTGGCCGGCATGCGCCTGAACGACAGGCTCACCGACATGGCCAAGGCGGCCCGCGTCGAGATGATCCTCGGTTCGCGCGTCATCGGCGCCCAGACCGGCGGCGAGGGGGTTCTGTCCCTGACCGTCGCCACCGCCGGCCACGACACGCACATGAGGGCCCGCGCCTTCCTGCTCGCCCCCGGCGGCTTCGAGTCCGGCGCCCTCGAACTCGACTCGTACGGCACGCTGCACGAGTCGGTCCTCGGGCTGCCCCTGGCGGTCCCCGACGGGGAGCTCCTCAACGACAGCTGGGCCGGCCAGCAGCCGGTCTTCAGGGCCGGTGTGGCCACCGATCCGGCGATGCGCGTCGTCGAGCCGATCACCGGCGGGCCCGTCCACGCCAACCTCTACGCGGCCGGCGGCGTCCTGGCCGGCGCCCAGCGCTGGGACGAGAAGTCCGGCGAGGGCGTCGCCCTGGCAAGCGCGGTGCGCGCCGCCGATTCGATCATCGAGCAGCTGAAGGAGTCCTGATGAGCACCAGCACCACTGCAACCGGGCGCGAGCAGGCGGCGGACGCACGATCCGACGAGTCCTTCCCGGTCTGGGACCACCTGAGGAAGGCCAGCCCGCGGCTCAACCACGACCCGAACAGCTACGAGGCCCAGCAGCTCAATCGCCTCTCCCTCGACCAGTGCGTCAAATGCACGATCTGCGAGACGCAGTGCCCGGTCGCCCGGGTCACCGAGATGTTCGCCGGCCCCAAGTTCGTCGGTCCGCAGGCCGAGCGCTTCCGCAACGGCGAATCGGTCGACCGCACCCTCGATTACTGCTCCAGCTGCGGCATCTGCACGTTGAACTGCCCGCAGGGCGTCAAGATCGCCGAGATCAACTCCATGGCGCGCGCCGTCATGAAGCAGGACCACATGCCGTTGCGCGACCGCCTGATCACCCAGACCGCCCTGGAGGGCCGTGTCCTGACGCCCGTCGCCCCCCTCGCCAACTGGGCGCTGAGGCGCAGGCCGCTGCGCGTGGCCGTCGAGAAGGTCGTCGGCGTCCACCGCGACGCCCCGATGCCGGTCGCCCAGTCCCGGTCGATCCGCGGCTGGCTCAAGCATCGCGAGGGCCCCATGGCCCGCCGTCCCGGTCAGCCGGACCGCGGCCCGGTGATCTTCTTCACCGGCTGCGCCGGCACCTACTTCGAGGTCGAGACCAGCAAGAAGACCATCGAGGTCCTGGAGCACCTCGGCTGCACCGTCATCGTCCCCTCGCAGGGCTGCTGCGGCCTGGCCAGCCAGTCGAACGGCCTGTTCGACCGGGCCCGCTCCTCGGTCGTCGAACTGGCCGGGGACCTGGCCGCCGGCGGCCAGGACGTCCCGGTCGTCTCGAGCTCCGGCTCCTGCGTCGGCATGCTCAAGCACGAGGCCCACGAGATCATGGGCGTCGAGGACCCCACGGTCATGGACATCGGCTCGCGCATGCGCGAGACCAGCGAGTTCCTCCTCGACCTGTACGACGCCGGCGAGCTGCCCACCGACTTCGAGCGCATCGAGATGACGATCCCGTACCACGCCCCCTGCCAGCTCAAGGGCCAGGGCATGGGCATGCCGGCCGTCCGCCTGATGGAGCTCGTGCCGGGCCTCACCGTTGTCGAGTCGGGCGAGAACTGCTGCGGCATCGCCGGCACCTACGGCCTGAAGAAGGAGAAGTTCGAGGTCGCCCAAGCCATCGGCAGGCCCCTCTTCGACAAGTTCAAGGACTCCGGCTCCGAGCTCGGCGCCTGCGACACCGAGACCTGCCGCTGGCAGATCCGCAAGGGCACCGGCATGCCGGTCGTCCATCCGATCCACGTGATCCACGCGGCCTACGGCCTGTCCGACATCCGCAGCCCCGAGGTCTGACCGGACCGGGGCCTGCCCCGCCGCCCTCACTCCGTCGTGAGCACTTGGCGCGCCGTCTGGTCGTCCACGATCAGATCGGTCATCACCTGCGCGCGCAGCGCGGCCAGCAGCGGTCTGGCCTTGGCCCGCCCCGAGACGACGCCGATGCGCCGCGGGATGCGCCGCAGCTGGGTGGGGGTCAGCCCGGAGGCGCGGGTGTTCATCTCGATGTCGGCCCAGGAACCGTTCTCGCGCAGCAGGACCGTGCACACGTCGCCGACGACGTGGTCGCGGGCCATCGCGGCACGGTCCTCCCCGTTGAAGTAGCCCGACTCGTAGACGTGGCTGGGCAGTCCGCCGACCAGCGAGCCGACGCCGAAGACGGCCAGCGAGCACTCTCTCTGGGCGTCTCGCACGCGCATGATCGAACGCTCGCGCCACATGGCGTCGCGGGTACTCGTGTAGTCGAAGAAGGCCGGCACGGGGAAGAGCACCGAGTGGGCGTTGAAGGCGCTGGCGAAGCGCGACGCGATGTTCGAGACGTAGTCGATGCCGGTCGTCGAGTCGTTGGCGGCGCCGTTGAGCTGGACCAGGGTGCAGCCCTTGAGCGGTTTGGCCAGCAGATGCGCGGCGACGGCGTCGATCGTCGTCCCCCAGGCGATGCCGAGGGTGGTGTGATCGCTCATCGCCTCGCCGATGGCGTTGGCGGCGACCTTGGCGACCCGGTCCAGACGGGCCACGTCCGACACGGACTCGCGCACGCTGACGACCTGGGCCCTCACCCCGAAACGGTCGGAGAACTCCTGCTCGACGTCGGAGGAGGCGTCGCGCGGATGGGTGAGGCTGATGCGGACGATACCGGTGTCGCGGGCCTGCTTGAGGCTGCGCGAGACGGTCGAGCGGGAGACGCCGAGCTGACGGGCGATGGCGTCCATCGACTCGCCCTGCACGTAGTAGAGCACTGCGGCCCTGTACATCTCGTCATCACGGTCCGACACCCCGTCCACCTTTCATCCGGTATCGCGGATCGGCAGAATCTTACGTTCCGGAACCGGCTCGGTTCATCCACGGGTGTGAGGGCCCGGCCCACGGCGTAGGCTCGGCCCGTGCTTGACGTGCTGAGCGGTTTCGCCACCATCTGGGCGGTGATCGGCGTCGGCGCAGCCGTGGCCCACCTGGGCGTCCTCGGCCAGGACGCCCAGCGACTGCTCAGCCGCTTCGCCTTCTTCATCGGCCTGCCGCCGCTCCTGTTCATGATGATGTCCAGAGCCGATCTGGGGCGCATCTTCAGCCTCAACGTCGTCGTCTCGATCGGCGCGATCCTCGTCTCGGCGGGCCTGTACCTGGGCTCGTGCCTGCTGCGCGCCCGGCTGGCCGGGCACGAACGGCCCGGCCTGGGCCACACGGTCATCGGGACCTTCTGCTCGGCCTACGTCAACGCCAACAACATGGGCGTGCCCATCGCCTCCTACGTGATGAAGGACACCGGCTGGGTGGCGCCGGTGCTCATGATCCAGGTCATCGTCCTGCAGCCGCTGGGGCTGAGCCTGCTCGACGCGGACGACGCCCGGCGCACCGGCGGGCGCACCCGCCTGCTGCACAACGCCTCGACGCCCTTCCGGAACCCGATGACGATCGGCGTCCTGCTCGGCCTGGCCGTCAACCTGCTCGGCCGGACCCCGCCGGCGCTTGTCGCCGACACCCTCGATCTGCTGGGCGGGGTCGCCGTGCCCAGCATGCTCGTGGCCTTCGGCATCTCGCTGCGGCTCGGCCCGCCGCCAGGGCGCGAGAACAGGGGGGAGACCCTCCTCATCTGCGCGCTCAAGCTCCTCGTCCAGCCGGTGTCCGCCTGGGTGCTCGCCCGCGTCCTCGGGCTGGACCTGGCGACGACCCTCGCCGTGGTGGTCATGGCGGGCCTGCCGACGGCTCAGAACGTCTTCGTGTTCAGCTCCCGCTACGGCACGAGCGTGTCCCTGGCCAGGGACGTCATCTTCATCACGACGGTCTGCTCGATTCCCGCGATCACCCTCTACGCGGCCCTGGTCCATGCGCTGGGCTGACCGGCGGCCGCTACCGGCGGCCGCTTCCCGGGACAAATCCTGACACATCCTCCCGCCCCGGCGGGGCCTGGCTACCTTGGGGTGCATGGATTCCGCTGCTCCCGAACTGACCATCGCCGACATGAGATCGGTCGACGCCTGGTGGCGCGCCTGCAACTACCTGGTCATCGGCCAGATCTACCTGCAGGAGAACCCCCTGCTCAAGCACGAGGTGCGCCCCGAGGACATCAAGCCGCGCCTGCTGGGGCACTGGGGCACCAGTGCCGGCCTGGGGTTCATCTACTCCCACGTCAACCGCCTGATCCGCTGCACCGACCAGGACTGCATCTACATCGCCGGCCCCGGTCACGGCGGCCCGGCCCTGGTGGCCGCCGGCTACCTGGAGGGTACCTACACCGAGACCTACCCGCGCATCACGCAGGACGAGGAGGGCATGCGGCGCCTGTTCCGCCAGTTCTCCGCCCCCGGCGGCATCCCCTCGCACGCCTCCGTCACGACCCCCGGCTCCATCCACGAGGGCGGCGAGCTCGGTTACGCCCTGTCGCACGCCTTCGGCGCCGTCTTCGACAACCCCGATCTGCTCGCCGTCGCCGTGGTCGGCGACGGCGAGGCCGAGACGGGCCCGCTGGAGGGCGGCTGGAAGGGCATCAGCTTCCTCAACCCCGAGCATGACGGCGCCGTCCTGCCGATCCTGCACCTCAACGGCGCCAAGATCGCCGGCCCAACCGTCCAGGCCCGTAAGGAACCGGCCGAGCTCCGGGCCCTGTACGGGGGCCACGGTTACGAGGTCGTCGAGGTCGGGGGCGACGACCTGCCGTGGATGCACGAGCGCTTCGCCGCCGCACTGAACCACTGCTACGGCCGCATCCGCCAGATCCAGGCCGAGGCCCGTTCCGGCCTCTGGGACGGCGCCCGCCCGCGCTGGCCGATGATCATCCTGCGCACCCCGAAGGGCTGGACCGGTCCCAGGCTGGTCGACGGCGAGCAGATCGAGGGCACCTGGCGCGCCCATCAGGTGCCGCTGAACGGAATCAGGGACGACGAGGAGCACCGCGCCCTGTTCGAGGAGTGGATGCGCTCCTACCGGATCGACGAGCTCTTCAACGCCGACGGCAGCCCCACCGAGCTGGTCCGCGCCAACAACCCCATCGGCGACAAGCGCATGAGTGCCACGCCGTACGCCAACGGCGGCAAGGGGCCGGTCGACCTGGACGTGCCGGACTACCGGGACTACGGGGTCGGGGTCACGGCGGCCACCCGTGGCGGTGAGCGCCTGGAGTCCACCCGCAAGCTGGGCGAGCTCATGCGCGACATCTACCGGAGGAACCCGACGGACTTCCGCCTGTTCTGCCCCGATGAGACCACCTCGAACCGTCTCGGAGCCGTCTTCGAGGCCAGCGAGCGCGCCTTCGCCGAGCGCACCGATCTGCTCGACGTGAAGCTCTCGAACAGCGGTCGAGTCATGGAGGTGCTCTCCGAGCACAACTGCCACGGCTGGCTCGACGGCTACACGCTGACCGGCCGCCACGGCCTGTTCGCCACCTACGAGGCCTTCTCGATGGTCTCGGCGTCCATGACGATGCAGCAGGCCAAGTGGCTCGAGGAGGCCTACCGCCTCGAGTGGCGTGAGAAGGTGCCGAGCACGAACATCCTGCTCAGCTCCACCTGCTGGCGCAACGACCACAACGGCTTCAGCCACCAGAGCCCCGAACTCCTCTCACTGGTGCTGAACATGCGCGGCACGGTGAGCCGAATCTACCTGCCGCCGGACGCGAACTGCCTGCTGGAGGTCAGCGACCACTGCTTCCGCTCGCATTCGTACATCAACCTGATCGTCCAGGACAAGCAGCCCCAGCCCCAGTGGCTGAGCATGGCGGAGGCCGTCGAGCACTGCACCCGCGGCTACGGCATCTGGGACTGGGCCGGCACCGATCAGCTGGGCGACGAGAAGCCCGACATCGTCCTGGCCTGCGCCGGCGACGTCGTGACGATGGAGGCCGTCGCCGCGGCCGAGATCCTCAAGGCCCGCCTGCCGCGGCTGAAGGTGCGCCTGGTCAACGTCGTCGACCTCATGTCGCTGTACCGTCCGAAGGACCACCCGCACGGCATGAGCTCGAAGGAGTTCACCGACACCTTCACCGACGACGTCGACGTGGTCTTCGCCTTCCACGGCTACCCGGGCGCCATCCACCAGCTCGTCCACGGCCGTCCCGACGCGGACCGCTTCCGCGCCCGCGGCTTCACCGAGCAGGGCACCACGACGACGCCCTTCGACATGGTCGTGCGCAACGGGGTGGACCGCTACCACCTGGTCATGGACGCCATCAACAACGCGACCACCAGCCCCGAGGGCAGCCACGAGCTGTACCAGTGGTGCGACTCGCAGCTGGCGCGTCACCACGAGTACATCGTGGAGCACCTCGAGGACATGCCCGAGATCCGCGACTGGCGGCTCGGCGCCGACGCCTCCGGCGCCCTCTGACCGACCCCACCAGGACCGAGGCCGGGGCGGCCCGCGAGGAGAGCGCCGGGGCCAGGCGGCGGGGCCGAGCAGCCGGGCGGGCCTGACCGCGGCAGGCGCTTGGGACGGCGGGGGCCATCCTCGCCCGCCCCCGGTCCGCCGCAGGGCGCCGCGCCGGCGGCCTATGCTTGACCCGACATGCCAGACACGCGCGAGAGCCCGGCCGGCGAGCCGCTCATCCAGTTCGATTCCAGCCTGCCGATCAGCGCCCATGCCGACGAGATCGCCGGGCTCATCAGGGACAACCAGGTCGTTGTCGTGGCCGGCGAGACCGGCTCGGGCAAGACCACCCAACTACCGAAGATCGCCCTGGCCCTGGGGCGGCGCCGTATCGGCCACACCCAGCCGCGGCGCATAGCGGCCCGCACCGTGGCCGAGCGCCTGGCCGACGAGATGGGCGTGCCGATCGGCGGCACCGTCGGCTACCAGGTGCGCTTCACCAGGGCGGCCACCCAGCAGACCCGCGTCAAGGTCATGACCGACGGCGTCATGCTCGCCGAGATCAACCACGACCGGCAGCTGCGCCGCTACGACACGATCATCATCGACGAGGCCCACGAGCGCAGCCTCAACATCGACTTCCTGCTCGGCTACCTCAAGCAGCTGCTGCCCGCCCGCCCCGACCTGAAGGTCGTCATCACCTCGGCGACGATCGACACCGTCCGCTTCGCCGAGCACTTCGCCGCGCCCGACGGCACGCCCGCCCCCGTCATCGAGGTCTCCGGGCGCACCTGGCCGGTCGAGGTCCGCTACCGGCCGCCGGCCGAGGCCGACGACCCCGACATGCCGGCCGCGGTCGTCCAGGCCGTGCGCGAGCTCGGGCCGGACGGCGACATCCTCGTCTTCCTGTCCGGCGAGCGCGAGATCGCCGAGGCCGCCGCCGCGCTGGACGGCGCCGGGCTCGTCCCCGGCGCCGAGGTGCTCCCACTGTTCTCGCGCCTGCCGTCGGCCGAGCAGCACCGCGTCTTCACCGCGCACAGCGCCCGGCGCATCGTCCTGGCCACCAACGTCGCCGAGACCTCGCTGACGGTGCCCGGCATCCGCTACGTCATCGACACCGGCCTGGCCCGCGTCTCGCGCTACTCGGCGCGCACCAAGGTGCAGCGCCTGCCCGTAGAACCCATCAGCCGGGCCAGCGCCGACCAGCGCGCCGGCCGGTGCGGTCGCCTCGGGCCGGGCGTGTGCGTCCGCCTCTACTCCCAGGAGGACTACCTGGCGCGCCCCGAGTTCACCGAGCCCGAGATCCTGCGCACGAACCTGGCCTCGGTCATCCTCAAGATGGCCGGCGCCGAACTGGGGAACATCAACGACTTCCCGTTCGTCGAGGCCCCCGACCGCGCCCAGGTGGCCGACGGCCTGCGACTGCTCGACGAACTCGGCGCCCTCAAGGGCTCCGACCGCCGCAACCCGCGCCTGACCCGCACCGGTCACCGGCTCGCCGAGATGCCCATCGACCCGCGCCTGGGCCGCATGCTCGTCGAGGCCTCCCGTCGCGGCTGCCTGCGCGAGACCGAGGTGATCGTCGCCGCCCTGGCCATGCAGGACGTGCGCGAGCGCCCGGTCGAGAAGCGCCAGCAGGCCGACCGGCTCCACCGCCGCTTCCTCACCGACGAGGTCCTCGGCGATCCCGACGCCGCGCCCGGGGACCCGCGGGACGCCGGGCCGGCGCGCTACACATCGCAGAACGGCCGCAGGGGCGAGTTCGACGAGGAGGACGGGAAGAAGGCCGCCGGCCCCGGCGGCGACGTCATGGCCATCTGGCGCCTGTGGAGCTACCTGCAGATCCAGCGCAGGCGCCTGTCGGGCAATCAGTTCCGCCGCCGCTGCCGCGCCGAGTTCATCAACTATCTGCGCGTGCGCGAGTGGCAGGACCTGCGCGCCCAGCTGTCCGACATCGACAGGGACCTGCGCCTGAGGCGCAACGACCGCCCCGGGGGCGTCGAGGCCGTCCTGCAGTCGATCCTGTCGGGCCTGCTCTCGCACATCGGCCTGCTCCAGGTCGAGACCGGGCCCAAGGGCGCGCGGCACCGCGGCAGGCGCCGGTCCCGCGGCCCGCGCGAGTACCTCGGGGCGCGCGGCACCCGGTTCGCCATTGCGCCCGGGTCGGCGCTGTCCGGGCAGAACCCGCCGCTGGTCATGGCCGTCGAGCTGGTCGAGACGAGTCGCCTGTGGGCGCGCACCTGCGCCCGGATCGAACCCGAGTGGGTCGAGTCCGTGGCCGGCCCGCTGGTCAAGTACAGCTACTCCGGCGCGCACTGGTCGAGCAGTTCGGCCGGCGTCCTGGCCTACCAGAGGGCCACCCTGTACGGCGTGCCGCTCATCGCCGACCGCCTCGTCGACTACGGGCGCGTCGAGGCGGCCGGGGCCCGCGAGATCTTCATCCGCACCGGCCTCGTCAAGGACGGCTGGCAGCCCGGCCGCGCCCGCGTCCGGCACGACTTCATCGCGCACAACAGGCGGATGCGTGCCGAGGCGGCCGAGCTGGAGGAGCGCACCCGCCGCCGCGACCTGCTCGTCGACGACCAGACGATCTTCGACTTCTACGACGCCCGTATCCCGGCCGCCGTGCACTCGGCGGCCACCTTCGACGCCTGGTGGGCCCACGAGCCCGACCAGCACCTGCTCGACCTGTCGATGGCGGACCTGATGCGCGCCGACGCGGACGGCGTCGATGCCGGCGCCTTCCCCGACCACTGGCGCGTCGGCGACCTGAACCTGCCCGTCAGCTACGTCTTCGACCCCGGATCCGGCGCCGACGGGGTGACGGTCTCGGTCGAGCTCGCCGAGCTCAACCAGCTCAGCGCCGAGCCCTTCAGCTGGCAGGTGCCCGGCCTGCGCGCCGAACTGGCCACCGAACTCATCCGCACGCTGCCTAAGCTGGTGCGCACCAGCCTCATCCCGGCCCCCGACCATGCCCGCGCGGCCCTGCGCTGGCTCAGGGCGAACGGGGCCGATCACTCGCGCTTCCTGCACGCCGAGCTCGGGCGGGCCCTGCGCGCCCTGACCGGTGTCGTCGTCGAGGCCGACCAGTGGGACCCCGGCGCCGTCCCCGGGCACCTGCGCGTGCGCTTCCTGGTGCTCGAGCAGGGCAAGGCCGTCGAGCAGGGCGAGGACCTGATCGCCCTGCAGCGGCACTTGGCGGAGCGCGTCTCGGCCACCCTCACCCGGGCCTCGCGCGGTGCGGGGCGGACCGGCGCCACCGACTGGGCCTTCGGGACGATCGAGGCCACCAGCACGATCCGCCGCGGCGGTCTGCAGGCCGTCGGCTACCCGGCCCTGCGCGATGACGGCGACTCCGTCGCCCTCTTCCTGGCCGAGAACCCGCGGGCCGCCGCGGACTCCCACGAGCGCGGCATCAGGCGGCTGCTCGTCCTGGTCACCCCGGATCCGACGCGCTGGGTGGTCTCCCACCTCGGCTCGCAGGAGAAGCTCCGGCTCGGCTACAGCCCGTATCCGAGCGTGCCGGACCTGCTCGCCGACGCCCGGCTGAAGGCCGTGGACCGGGCCGCCCGCTCGCACGCCGAGCCCGCCCGGGTGCGCGACGAGGAGCAGTTCACCGAGCTGGCCGCCCAGGTGCGCACCGACCAGGCCGACGTGATGCACGAGGTCGTCGTCACCGCCTCGGCCGCCCTCGGCTGGGCCCGGCAGGTCCGGGCCGACCTGGCCGGTGCGCCGGCCGTCACCGCGGAGGACGTGACGGCCCAGCTCGAGAACCTGGTCTTCCCGGGCTTCATCTCGTTCACCGCCGACCCCTGGTACGCGCACCTGCCGCGCTACCTGCAGGCGGCGTCGATGCGCCTGGACGCCGCGAAGGCCGACCCTGCCCGGGACGAGGAACTGCTGGCCGGCTACGACGAGCTCGCGGCCGAGTACGACGAGCTGTGCGCCGACCAGCCTCTTGGACCGCTGCCCAGGCAGGTCGACGACATCGGGTTCCTGCTGGAGGAGTACCGGGTGCAGCTGTTCGCCCAGCGCCTCGGCACCAGCCGGACGGTCTCGCCCAAGCGCATCCGCCGGACGATCGCGGAGGCCGCCGATCAGGAAGGCCCATCATGAGGCTGATTTTCCCACCAGGTGAGGCTCTCCCGGCTCTCGGGGCGTCAGACCGAGCGCGCGCAGAACCTCCGGTGGAGTGGCGGCGTTCAGACACACGGACAGCCGCAGAGTGCTGCTGACACCGATGAGGGCCGGCAACGCGGATGTGCCCAGGGGGGGCGGTGCCGCCCGGCCGTGCCGCACCGTCGGGCGGGACGATGACTGCTGCCCCGTTGCCGGCGTCTGCCAGCGCGCTGGTCCCGACAGTGAAACTGGTAGTGGTGCTGCTAGTGGACACGACCAGGGCCTCTCCGGGGGCGAGTTGAGGGCCTGTGGCCAGTCCTGGACCGATCAGCACGGTGTCCGCGTCGAGGGTGGGAGACATCGACCGGACATCGAGCGGCCAGCACCTGGTCCGTGGTGTGCTGGGCTCTGGTGGCGCCCACGAGCAGGCCGTGAACCGGTACTAGCCGGACACTGTGCCGGATCCAGCTTGCGTGCAAGAGCCGCGGAAGGACCGGCCGAAAGTTCTATTCCTCGCGGGAGACGTACAGCCGCGTCAGGCCGCTGCCCTTCCGCCGCCGCCGCACGGTTATCTCCCCATCGATTTCCCGCATGGACCGGACATGAGTTCCGCCGCACGGGATGACGAATCCGGCCGCCTGCCACAGGCGAATGCCGTCGGCCGTCTCCACCACGTGCGCGTCGGTCCCCGAATCGGCCAGTTGCTGTACGCGCTGCTGGATACCGGGGAGGGCTTCCGCGGCGATGTCCGCGCGAAAATCGAATCGTGCAGAACGTCCCTCTATCTGACAGCCCTTGGTCGCGACCGGCAGGCCCTGCCCGGCAAGGAACTCGCTGGTGGCGATGAACAGCAGGTGCGCGAGCGTGTGCATCTTCATGTTGGCATAGCGCCAATCCCAGTCGAGGGTCGAGGAGACGACATCGCCAACCGTGCAATCATGGCCGGGAACAGTGTGGACTATTACGGACGCGACGGCCACGGAGCTGCCGTGCTCGGCCTGCTGGAATTGAACGCGCTCACGCCTCAGCGCCGTGATCTCGTGGCCGTTCAGCCAGCCCCTGTCGGCGGCCTGCCCGCCTCCTTCGGGATAGCAGAGGGTGGCTGAGAGAACGACGTCATCGCCATCGATGGCGATCACTGAGGAAGTCGCCTGCCGCTGATAGGGGTCGGCGTTGTAGAGCAACTGGGTGAAAGGAATCGTGTTTATATTTAAATTCATTGCAACGCTCCTACTAGATGGGGCCTTAGATAAGATTCTGGTAGAGTTCACCTCTGTCTGGGAAAAAAGTCAAGACAACTGCGTTATCTCCAATCTCGTGCATAACATCTAAACTTCCAGCATAGGCGACACCCGAAGAACCTCCCACGAAGATTCCCTTTCGTGCTAATCTTTGACAATGCTCAACAGCTTCTTCATCAGTATACACGTGGACGCCTCGTACCAAGTGCATCGCTCTGCTTATGACCCCAGGAATAGTATTTTGATTGCCGGTTCCTCGAAGAATAGAAAAACCCGGTTTCCCTCCAAAGGTAATGGAGCCTTGCCGATCTGCCACGTATGAAGGAATTGAATAGCGGTTCAACATTTCCGCAAGTGCAGTAAAGTGACCTCCGCTTCCGACAACGAAGCATCCCGCGTCTACACGATCCATGGAGTTGAGTCGCAACTCCATTTTTGGTACCAGCCAACGTCGGTAAACCTCTGGGTTGAGGTCAGAATCATTTTGTCTTGGCCAATAGAATTCTTCATTATCAGCCAATAAGCCATGAAGTCGATCATCCCGACTTTGCTGCATTCCGAGAGTTGGGTGAGGTTCACCGACTAAGTGTATAGTCGCACCTAAATATTCAAGCTTGCGGAGCGTGATCTGTGGAATGTTGATGTCCGAAACGAGATGGATAGGATGCCCTAGAAGGATTCCCGCGGCTGCGAGTCCAACTCCTAGAGAGCCAGAAGTAGATTCAATGACGGGTTGTCCTGGTGACAGCTCGCCGGTGCGTCTTGCCAGGAGGAGTAATCCTATTCCTAGAATTGATTTGAAGCTGGATTCTGTCGTGGGAGAACCGAAAATGGCACGTATTTCCCCTTGTGGATGGCGGATACGGGTGATCTTTAGATCGCAAAGCGTTTCGATACGTTGTTCCGCTTCGTCGAGGCTGATTATTTTATTCATGACTCAGACTCCAAAATCATCTTCGATCGATAAATAGCGCCGAGGAGTATAACTATTCCTATTATTTGCGGAAGGGCTAATTCTTCTTTGAACAAGATATATGCATATAGGGCCGCGGCTATAGGTTGTAGCAGTACAAACAGGGAAGCGAGCTGAAGCGGCAGAAACCGTACGGCATGTGCCATGAGGGTCTGACCCAAGATCTGGGAAGTTACCGCCAATATTACGAGCAGTAGCCACCCTCGCCATGTTTGAGGTACTATTCTTTCTCCCCTCAAGAACGCTACTGTAAAACATCCGAGAGCACACCATAAACTCAGGATCGACATGATACGCATTGCTGGGTGACGTTCTCGGAGCCCCTTGGCGACAACGAGAAACCCCGCGTAGAAGAATGCCGTACTCAACGCCAAAATATCACCGAACACGTGCGTAGGATTCAAATGAACATCAGCCAGGGCAAGTAGTGTCAATCCCCCTAATGCGAAAAGTGCTGGCATTACTAACCGTTTGTCGGGGACAGTATGGTAAAAAATCCATCCATAAATCGCGACGATGAATGGAACGAGATTTGCCAGAAGATTAGACTCGGCTAAGGTCGTATAGAAGAAAGACACGTTCCACAAACACAAGTCTGCAGCGAGCAAGAAACCTCCAGCTGCAATAATGGTGTGATCGCGGAATGCCAGCTTGGGTTGGCTGCCTCGGTGTCGTCCTGGAATGCTTAGCAAAAACAGCATTGGAGCTGCTATGAGTGAGCGAAAACCACCAGTCGCAATAGGACCAGCTTCACTGAGTCTGACAAAAACTCCACCGAGAGCTAGACAGCAAACGGCGAAGATAACGTATACAATTGCTTTCTTCTGTTGGCTCTTCAAGACAGTCTTCTGTTTAGTGGATTCATGTTTAATATTCATGATTCCAAGATATTTAGAATAGGTAGTGGTGTTATTTCTGGCAAAGCGCACAGCTTTTTTCTAATACAGTGGACCTTGGCTTCCATGGCAGAATCATCGGACGGAATCAATATTCCTATCATCGTTCCGCTATGTGCTACACAGAGTCCACATGCGTGGACTTCGTCCACGAGTCTTAAGGCGCAGTCATAACTTCGTTTCGGTAGGACCTTCTGATGCAGCTCTGAACTTGCTGTCGCTATACGTCCCACTTCCCAGCGGTCATTTTTGACTAATGCTGTGTCCATTTGGTCAAATAATTTTTGATAAGTTTCTGAGTAGTCTTTGCAAGGAGGGTGAGTGGCGTGAAAATCAACAGTATCAACTTTACCTCCTTCATCAACTCCTATTATGGTTAAACCCATGTTGGTGTGATATTTTTTGATAGCTTTATATTCTTCTTGCGCGCAGGCAGTGATACCTGGGTAGAGGAGGTATTCACCTCGCTCAAGTGTCATGGCGATATGCGATATCAATGCTGATGCCACAGGAAGGGGAACCTGAGGGAAAAAATAATCATAGAAAGCTATGGCAGTTGCCACTATATCGGCTGTCGAACTTGAACATCCCTTCCCCATCGGAATATTTGATTTGACATGTAGAACTAGATCATCAAGGTCCACGTTCGTTTCATCAGCAAGAGCGTGCAACATAGAAAGAGCTTTTGTTTTATCTTGATCAAGATTCTGGTTGAGGTTATCCTTTGGTGTCAGATATGCTTTTACTTGATATTCGACGATGGGGGAAGTAAAGAGAAAATGATGTACTCTGCCTGAATCAAAGGTATAACCCTGCAGGAGCTCTCCGAATGTCCCATGCACATGGTCTATAGAAGCGATGGGGAAGATTTCTGTGTTAAAGCGGCATAGATGCCGTCTTGTCCCCGTAGCGGAAGCCGCAAACTTGGTTCGCATACTATGCATCTAAGCCCTAGTCGCGAGTTTTCGCAACAGGGTGGTCACATGGTGGACACTTCTATGTCAAGAGCCGTTAAATAGCCTTGAAATACCTTCTGACTTGGCCTTTCGCTTTGCAAAGAACAGCCAAGGCTAACATAAATTAAAGATCGCTGAAACCTGTGAATGTGTTAATCTTCCAGCCGCTTGCGCCATCGATCTCACAGCTGGTTCACAGATATGTTTCGTGTGCAACCCCGTTGATCTGATGTTCATACTGAATGAAGAATGAATAGTAACTCGAATGATCAAACTGATTCAGTGTTCAATGATAACCAGGTTTGATGAATCCTGAGTGCAATGAGAAAAGCCATCGGGGAATGGCTGACCGGCTGGGACGGACCAAGACGGGTTCGATCCTGATCGGATATGTCAATGTGGAACACTGCCAAGAACCGTATCGCAGACCTGCAACCTGACCAGACCTTCGGTGGCTTCCATCCCCCACCTCGCAGGGCGCACCTTCGACGATGACCTTCGGCGCCTCCCGACCCTCGAACCAACAGCCGATCTTGTTTTATGGCAGCTGCATGCCTCCCTCTCGCCGTACCTTTTGTGTGGTGTGCTGCCCGCCGGGGGCCGCGGCCGCCTCTCAGACCGCCTCCCCGCTCAGCCGCAGGGTCTCGCGCACCGGCCCCGGCCAGCCGGCCACGTCCATGCCGTGGGTGGCGAACAGGGCGATCGCGACGCGCTCGATGCCGAAACCCGCGCAGGCGGTGTGGGCCGGCTCGCCGCCGGGCAGTTGAATGCCGAAGCTCTCGGCGAAGTGCGCCCGATGCGCGTTCGAACTCGAAATGGCCGTGCGCCGGCCGGGGTAGAGACCGATGTTGATCTCATTCTTCATGCCCGACTGCAGCTGGTTGGCGGCCAGCATCCGGCCGATGCGCCCGAAGAAGGGATCGTTCGCGCGGTCGGTGGCGACGTCCAGGCCCAGCCCGCGGAAGAAGCCCACCAACAGCTCGAGCCATTCGGCACGGAGGGCCTCCGCGCCCTCGGGAGTGCCCAGGTAGACGTACTCGCAGATGCGGAAGCTCACCATGCGCATCGGATCGTCGCTGGGCTCGTGGCGGAAGCACCAGCTGCGGCAGGCCACGGTCGCCGGGGCGGCGAGCGTGCCCGCATAGCGCGGGTAGACGTTCTCGCAGGTGGCCGGGACGAGCGTCATGCCGCTCGGCTCGAAGTGGCCGGTCCAGTCGTTGCCGGCGTCGATGTCCCCGATGAGGGCGCGGTGCCGGGCGTCGCCGCCGCGGAAGACCTCGACCTCGCCGACCAGCTGCGGGAAGGAGCGCGGATAGTCCGTGGCGGCGAACTGGGCCGCGTCGATGAGCGGGCCGAAGGACATGACCCGGGTGCCGGCCGGCGCCTTGTCGAAGTAGGCGCGCCAGAGCCCGTCGACGACGGCCTCGAAGTCGGGGCCGTGGCCGTCGATGCCCCGGCGGGCGCCCGGAAGCAGGTGCCCGGCCTCGCGCAGCGCGTCGCGCAGGTCCAGCTCGCTGGTGGTCAGGCTCATGCCAACGCCTCCACCTCGGCGACGATGGCGCCGATGGAGGCCATCGTCGCGGGCGTCATCCGCTCCGGCGGGAACTCGATGTCGAGCCGGTCCTCGATCTCCAGCAGCAGGCTCACCGCCGCGTGCGAGGTCAGCCCCGCATCGGCCAGCAGGTCATCCGCCGCAAGGCTCATCGCGTCCTCGTCCAGGTTGCCCACCTCGGCGAGCGCCTCGCGCACCGCCTGTTCCGTTCTGCCCATCGTGTGTCTCCTGTGTTCGGACCTGGTCGGTCCCCTGATTGGTCTGCGCCACTACTGCGGCGCCGCTGCGGCCTGGCGGATGCGCCCCGGGTGGTACCGCCGTCCCGGCTCCGGCGCCCATCTCAGCGCGCGCCCGCCCGGTGCCCGCGCACCCAGGCGTGCCCGTCGACGTCCCGGCGCAGCTTGCCTGCGGCGGTCAACGGCAGCTCGTCGACCCGGGTCAGGCGCATCGGCACCTTGTACGGGGCCAGCTGCCGTTCGCACAGCGCCAGGGCCGCCCCCGGATCGACGGCCGCTCCGGGGGCGGCCGTGAAGGCGGCCAGGAGGATGTTCACGCCGGGCGTCGTCTCGCGCGCGTAGACGAAGGCGCGCGCAATGCCCGGGACCGTTTCGAGCAGCTGCTCGACTTCGGTGGGGGCGACGTTCTCGCCCTGCACCGAGACGATCTCCTTCAGCCGTCCGCGCACGTAGAAGAAGCCCTGCTCGTCCATGCTCACCAGATCGCCGGTGCGCAGGAAGCCGTCGGACGTGAAGGCCTCGGCCGTTGCCTGCGGGTCCTGCCAGTAGCCGGAGAAGACGATCGGGCCGCGCAGCTGCAGTTCGCCGACCCTGCCAGGGCCCAGCCGCCGGGTGGGCTCGCCTGGCGCGCAGACGCGCACGTCGATCCCGGGCAGCGGAACGCCGCAGCTCCCGGCCGGCATGACCTCGGTGCGGGTCAGCGGCGTCAGGCCGTAACCCGTCGACTCGGTCATGCCCCAGCCGTTGACCGGGCGCGCATTGCTGATGCGCGACCAGAGCTCCTCGATGCGCGGGGTCAGCGGCAGCCCGCCGGTGTAGACGAAGAGGTCGTCGAAGCGGACGCCGGCGCGATCCGCGTTGGTGGCGATCCACTCCAGGACCGGGGGAACGGTGGCCAGGCGGCTCGGCGGGCGCCGGCGCGCGGCATCGAGGATCGCGTCGGCGTCGAGCCCGTGGAAGGCCACGATCTCGGCCCTCCTGGCCAGGGTGACGAGCAGTTGGTCCACGAGCGAGAAGACGTGGTGCAGGGGCAGCGTCAGGAAATGGGCCCCCCGGTCCAGGCCCGGGTCCTGGGCCATGTTGAGGTGCTCGGCTATGCCGCAGCCGATCATCGCGTGGGTGAGGGGGACGCCCTTGGGCCGCCCGGTGGAGCCGGAGGTGTACAGCAGCAGGGCCGTGTCGCCCGCGCCGGGGCGGGGGTGGTCGGCGGCCAGCGGATCGTGGCCGAGCAGCCCGGCCCACTGCGGGCGGTCGTCCGTGCCGTGCTGCCCGGCCGGCGCGTCCGGGCCGATCGCGACGGCAGGCACGCCCCGGGGGACGAGCCGGGCGCGCGTGGCGTCGACGACGGCCAGCCGTGCCCGGTGGCTCTCGAACAGCGCCTCGAGCTCGTGGCCGGTGGCGTTCATGTCGTGCTCGACGACGATGATGCCGGTGCGCAGGGCCGCCAGCAGCACGATGAGGTGTTCGGGACAGGCCTCTGCCATGAGCGCCAGCCGGTCCCCGGCCCTCAGCCCCGCGGCGAGCAGGCCGGAGGCGACCCGCAGGCAGGAATCCAGCAGCTCGCCGTAGGTGAGGGCGCGCCCGCAGTAGTCCAGCGCGGTCAGATCGGGGTCGGCCGACTCCAGCCCGAGCGTGCCGAGCACATCGGTCGTGACCGGTGCGATGCCCGGCGCCACCTCGGGCGGGTAGCGGTCGAGCCACGGGCCGTCGATCACCTCGGCCCCGCCGCTTCCTGCTCCGCGTCGCGGTCGCGGAAGTCCTCCTTGTGGTCGCGGTACCAGGCGACGGTGCTGGCGATCCCCTCGCGCAGGCCGTAGCGGGGCCGCCAGCCCAAGGCGGCCAGCAGGCCCACGTCGAGCAGCTTCTGGGGGGTGCCGTCCGGCTTGGAGCCGTCCCAGCGGACCTCGCCGGTGTAGCCGGTCGCTTCGGCCACCAGGGCGGCGAGCTCGGCGATGGTGCAGTCCCGGCCGGTGCCCACATTGACCTGGCTGGGGCCGTCGTAGTGGTCCATCAGGTACAGGCAGGCGTCGGCCATGTCGTCCACGTGCAGGAACTCGCGGCGCGGCGTGCCCGTGCCCCAGTTCGTGATGCTCGTCGCGCCGGTGGCGGCGGCCTCGTCGTAGCGGCGGATCATGGCCGGCAGCACGTGCGAGCCGATGAGGGCGAAGTTGTCCTCGGGCCCGTACAGGTTCGTCGGCATGGCCGAGATCCACGGCAGGCCGTACTGGCGGCGCACGGCCTGCGTGCCGATGATGCCGGCGATCTTGGCGATCGCGTAGGCGTCGTTGGTCGGCTCCAGGTGGCCGGTGAGCAGCGCGTCCTCGGTGATCGGCTGGGGGGCCAGCTTCGGGTAGATGCACGAGGAGCCGAGGAACAGCAGGCGCTCGGTGCCGTGGGCCAGCGCCGCGTCCATGACATTGGTCTGGATGCGCAGGTTGACCGACAGGAAGTCGACCGGGTGCGTGTCGTTCGCCATGATGCCGCCGACCTTGGCCGCCGCCAGGAAGACGTGGCGGGGCCGGTTGGCCCGGAAGTAGGCGAAGACGGCCTCGCGGTCGGTCAGGTCGAGCTCGCGGTGGCCCGCCCCGATCAGGCGGCTGAAGCCGTCCCGGGCCAGGCGGCGCCAGATGGCCGAGCCGACCATGCCGCGGTGGCCGGCGACGTAGGTGAGCGCGTCGCGATCGATCGGGGTGGGCGTGTATTCCGGGTTCGTCATGCTCGTGCCTCCGCATACGGGATCTGGCCTGCCCAGGAGGTCTGGGGGGTGTCGATCCACGGGTCGGTGTGGTGGGCGAGGATCTGGATGTCCGCGTCCACCATGATCTCGGCCAGACGCCTGGCGTCGACCTGCGCGCGCCAGCCGAGCCGCTCATCGGCCCTGGCCGGGTCGCCGATGAGGGCGTCGACCTCGGTGGGACGAAGATAGCGCTCGTCGAACCTCACGTAGTCCTGCCAGTCCAGGTCGGCGCAGCCGAAGGCGTAGCCGAGGAATTCGCGCACCGTCGTGCCCCGGCCGGTGGCCAGGCAGAAGTCCTCGGGCTCGTCGGCCTGCATGATGCGCCACATGCCCTCGACGTACTCGGCGGCGTAGCCCCAGTCGCGGACCGAGTCGATGTTGCCCATGTACAGCTCGTTCTGCTGGCCGGCCCTGATGGCGGCTACGGCGCGCGTGATCTTGCGGGTCACGAAGGTGCCGCCGCGGCGCGGGGACTCGTGGTTGAAGAGGATGCCGTTGACCGCGAACATGTCGTAGGCCTCGCGGTAGTTCTTGGTGATCCAGTAGCTGTACATCTTCGCGGCGCCGTAGGGCGAGCGCGGGTACATCGGCGTGGACTCGTTCTGGGGCGGGGGAGTCGCGCCGAACAGCTCCGAGGTGGAGGCCTGGTAGAAGCGGGCGCCGATACCGGACTGGCGCACCGCCTCCAGCAGCCGGACCGTGCCGACGCCGGTGGTGTCGGCGGTGTGCTCCGGTTCGTCGAAGGAGACGCGCACGTGCGACTGGGCGGCCAGGTTGTAGACCTCGTCGGGGCCGATGTCGTGCAGCAGCGTCACCAGGCGCGCGCCGTCGGACAGGTCGCCGTAGTGCAGGAACAGCCGGGCCCCCTCGTCGTGCGGGTCGCGGTACAGGTGATCGATGCGCTGAGTGTTGAAGCTCGAGGAGCGGCGGATGAGCCCATGGACCTCGTATCCCTTCGAGAGCAGGAGCTCGGCCAGGTAGGAGCCGTCCTGGCCGGTGATGCCGGTGATGAACGCGCGCTTGGGCATTGGGTGACTTTCGGTAGTGGTCTGTCTGTTTTCGGGGGCGTCACGGGCGCCGGTGCGTCAGTGGCCCGTCATCCGGGCCAGCCAGTCGCGCACGATCGCGACGGCCGCCTCGGGGGTGAGGTTCTCCCGGACGAAGCGCTGCGCGTTGCGGGCGGCCCGCTCGTTGCCCGCGGGGTCGCGGGCCGTGCGCTCGATCGCCTCGAGCAGGGCAGCGGGATCGGCCGGGGGGACGACCTCGCCGGCGCCGGCGGCCGCCATCTCGTGGGCGGTGGACGAGTCGGACTCGGTCGCCGCCACGACGGGCCGGCCGCTGCGGAAGTAGGTGGTGAGCTTGCTGGGCACCGCCATCTCGCGCAGACCCGGCTTCTCGTTGACGACGAGCACGTCGCCGGCCGCCAGGACGGCGCGGTACTCCTCGTCCGGCAGGGAGGGCACGAAGACGAGGTTCTTCGCGCCGGAGCCGTACTCCATGAGGGCCTCGCGGCGCGAGCCGTCGCCGACCAGAGCGATGAGGGTGCTCGAACCGGTCCTCTCGGCGTGGCGGGCCGTGTCGACGAGGTTCTCCAGCCCCTGCTTGGCGCCCATGTTGCCGGTGTGCAGCGCGACGAGCGGGGCGTCGCCGAAGTACTTCCTGCGCAGCCTGGCGGCCAGCTCCTCGTCGTACCGGGCGGCATCCACGTGGCACCAGTTCCGGCAGACGGTGACCCTGTCGGGGTCCACCCCCAGCACGTTCACGGCGTGGTCGCGGAAACGGGGGTGGATGACCAGGACGCCGTCGGCGCTGCGCAGCACCCGGGACTCGACCGCGGTGAGCAGGCGCGAGACGAGTCCGGCCCGCTCGATCTCGGCGGCACCGGACGAGTAGAGGTCCTGCACCCATACGCCGACCGGCCTGCCGGTGACCCTGGCCCGCAGGAGGACGCAGGCGGTGGCCAGCAGGGCGGGGCTGACGGCGACGACCGCCTCGGCGCCGCGCCACGAGCTGGTGACGGCGCCGGCGCCGAAGCTGAGCTCCTGGCCGATGCGGCCCATGCCGTGGCCGCCCGAGCCGATGTAATGGCGCACCCGGCGCACGTCGACGCCGTTGACGCGTTCGCGCCTGCGCAGGCCCCTCATGGCGGTGAAGTTCGACCAGAACGGGTAGTGGGGCACGCCGGTGATGACGCGCACCCGGTGGTCCGCCGCGGCCAGTCCCTCGGCCATGCCCGTCGTGTAGGGGGCGATGCCGGTGCTCTCCGGCGCGTAGTTGACGCCGACGAACAGCACCCGGCGCGGGCCGGGGCGGCTCTCCGCGCCGTGCCCGGTGCCCGGAGCCTGCCGGGATGGTCCGGCGGGGGAGGCCCCCAGCGAGTAGGCCGCGACGAGCTGCCGGGCGATGGCCGGCATCCCGAAGACGTCGCGGGCGGCTGCGTAGGCGCGCCCGCCTGCTGCCAGGCGCCCGCCGGC
>NZ_CAUTOU010000011.1:0-43625 GCF_963539965.1 uncultured Propionibacterium sp. | reverse complement strand
GCCCGGGGTCGGCGAGGATCTCGCCGTGCTGGATCAGCAGCCCGCCGGCCAGCCGCCGCTGGGCGGCCGCCAGGCCGTGCTCGACGGCCCAGCGCCCGGCCTTGTCCGCCTTGGAACGGCCGCCCGGCCACAGGACGCGGGCCCAGCCGGCGGCCCCGCCCGTGGCGGGTTCCTCCAGGCAGACGGCGACGGATGTCCCCGGCTTGATCCGTATGCGTCCGGCGCGCACGTCACGGCCCGTCAGTTCACTGAGCCGGCCGGCGTCGAGCACGGTCTCCACGACGCCCAGGGTCGACGGGGCCCCCACCGCCATCACCGCCCCTCGATCCTGATCCGGTCGACGTCGCGCCCGCCGGCGGTGACCCAGTCGCGGAAGGCCTGGCTGCCCGCCAGCAGGTCCTGCGGGGCCCCGTCGAGCATGATGCGCCCGTCCTGGATCCAGACGACGCGGGTGGCGCGCAGGGCGACCTCCGCGTCGTGCGTGACGGCCAGGGTGGTGCGGCCGGCCACGAGATGGCCCACCGCGTCCAGGACCAGGCCGGCCGAGGCGGGGTCCAGTCCGGTCGTGGCCTCGTCGAGGACGACCACCGGGGCGTCGCGCAGCAGCGCGCGGGCGATGGCCACGCGCTGGCGCTGGCCCCCCGACAGGGTGCCGCCCCGCTCGCCGACCGGCGTGTCGTAGCCCTCGGGCAGCTCCATGATGAAGTCGTGGGCGCAGGCGGCACGGGCGGCCTCCTCGACCTCCGCGTCGCCGGCCCCCCGGCGGCCCAGCCGGATGTTCTCCCGCACCGTGCCGGTGAACAGCACGGCCTCCTGGTGCAGCAGGGACACGTTCGCGCGCAGCTCGGCCAGGTCGAGGTCCCGCAGCCGGTGGCCGTCCAGGACGATCTCCCCGCCGGTCGGGTCCTGGGCGCGCACCAGCAGGGACACCAGCGTGGACTTGCCGGCGCCCGAGGGGCCGATGAGGGCCACGAGCTCCCCGGGGGCCACCTCCAGGCTCAGCCCGTGCAGCACCTCGGTGCCCTCGTAGCCGGCGCGCACCCGGCTGAAACGCACCATGCCGCGCGCCCGGCCGATCGGAACCGGGGACGGGGGGGTGACGATGTCGGGGGTCACCTCCATGAGGTCGGCCACCCGCTCGCCGGAGGCGGTGGCCTGGGCGATCCGGCCGGTGTACTTCGCCATGTCGCGCAGGGGTTTCATCGTCGTGCGCAGGTAGCTAGTGAAGAGCACGAGGTCGCCCAGGCTCATGGCCCCGGTGAGCGCGCGCAGCCCGCCGCTGACCATGACCACGGCGGTGGCGAGTCCGATGATGACGTCGGTGGTGCGCTCCAGGCGGGCGGACAGGCGCCGCGAGGCCACGCCCGACCGCAGGGAGGTCTGGTTCGCGGTGCCGAAACGGCCCGCGATGTGCTCCTCCAGCCCGTAGGCCTGCACCACCTCGATGGCGGCGAGGGACTCCTGGGCGGTGTTCGCCAGGTGGCCCTCCCCCCTGCGGGTCTTGCGGGCCGCCGCGGCGATCTTCTGCGAGTTGCCCGTCGAGGTGAGGACGAACAGTCCGATCGCCCCGACCACGACCAGGGACAGCAGGGGATCGAGGACGATCATGACCAGGAGCATGACCAGCAGGGTGACGACGTTGACGACGAGGGGCAGGCCCGCGGTGATCACCACGTCCTGCATCCGGGCCACGTCGCTGACGATGCGCTGGACGGTGTCGGCGCTGCGGTTGCGGGAGTGGAACTGCAAGGAGAGCCCCTGCACGTGCCGGAAGATCCGGCCCCGCAGGGAGGTGGCCGCGCGCGAGCCGACCAGGGCGAAGGCGACCGTGGCCAGGTAGTTGGTCAGGGCCCGCAGCGCAGTCAGCGCCACCTGCGCCAGCCCCCACCACAACAGCAGCCCGACGGTGGCCGGGGGGTGGGAGCCGCTGGCGCCCAGCGACGCCGAGACGGAGTCGACGACGTACTTCATCGGCCAGGGCTCGAGCACCCGGAAGACGACCTCGGCCAGCAGGGCGCAGATCCCGCCCGCCAGGAGCCTCCTGTGCGGGCCCACGTCGGGGGCCAGCAGGCGCAGGGTGCGCGCCAGCGCCCGTTTCCTGATCCGCTCGTCAGCCATGGGCCGCCTCCGCCCCGCTCAGCCGCATGATCCGCTCGACGACACCCGTCCAGGAGTGGCGCTCGACGGCCAGGGCGCGTCCGGCCCGGCCGAGCTCGGCCCGCCGCCGGGGGTCAACGGCCAGGGCGTCGAGCGCCCCGGCGAGGGCCGCGGGGTCCGAGGGCGCCACGAGTACGCCCAGCCGGCCGAGGATCCCGGGCAGCTGGCCGACCCCGGAGGCCACGACGGGCAGGCCGGCGGCGAGATACTCGTAGACCTTCAGCGGGGAGAAGTACTGGTCGTTCCCGCTGCCGGTCCTCGGGTAGGGGGCCACCCCGATGGCGGACCCGGCCAGCTGGGCGGGCATGTCCGCCGGGCGGACCGCCCCGCGGAAGTCCACCTCGAGCCCCAGCCGGGCGGCCAGCCGCTCCAGCGCCGCGCGCCGGGGGCCGTCCCCGATGATCCGCAGGCGCCAGGGGGCGCGGGCCAGGGAGGCCGCCCGGAGCAGGTCGTCGACCCCGTGCCAGGGCTTGAGGGTCCCGACGAAGGTCGCCACGGGGATCCCGGGCTCCTCGGGCCGGGGCGTGAAGCGCCGCACGCTGACGCCGTTGGGCACGGTGCTGGACCGCCCGTCCGGGGCCCGAACGGCCACCCAGCGGCGCACCGGCTCGGAGACGCACACCGTCACCGAGGCGGCCGCCGCCTGGGCGCGCAGGGCCCGGAGGGCGCCCGTCTCGTCGACCAGCGTCCGGTGGGTGCGCTGCTCGTCGATCAGCGGGGCGTTGACCTCCAGGACGCCTGGCACCCCGGCGGCGCCGTGCAGCCGGGCGAGCACTGTGGAGAACAGCGAGTAGCGCTCGTAGACCAGGTCGACGCCGCCGGGGGCCGTGCGCAGCCGGCGGACGATCTCGGCCGAGGCCTCCCGCTGGGCGCGTTCGCGCCCAGCGGGGTCGCGCACCGCCACCGGGAACTCCTCCAGAGGCAGGGCGGACAGATCGGCGGGCGCCTCGTCCCCGCGTCGCGCGGTGTAGACGCTCACCTCGTGCCCGCGCAGCCGCAGCTCGCGCACCACCTCCTGGACGTGAACCGAGGCGCCCTTCGTGCCGAACACGGGGACTCCGGGGTCGACGCTGACGTAGGCGATGCGCATCAGCGATCACGTCCCCTCCCGCACCCGGGCGGGACCCGACTCCCAGGCCGACAGGATCGCGGCCTGCCCGCGGCTGTCGAAGTCCCTCTCGACGAGCCTCCGGGCGTTGCGGGCCAGTGCGACCAGGTCGACGCCGCCGGAGGCTATCCGTTTCAGCGCCGCCGCCAGGGCGTCGACGTCCCCGGGCTCGAGCAGGATCCCGGTGCCGCCGTCCCTGACGACCTCGGGCAGGCCCGAGACGGCGGTGGCGATGACGGGGGTGCCGCTGGCCATGGACTCCAGCACCACCGTGGGCAGGCCGTCGATGTTGCCGTCCGGGGCCTGCACGCAGGGCGCCGCGAAGACGTGCGCCCGGCCGAGCAGCCGTCTGACCTCCTCCTGGGTGCACGGCCCCAGCAGCCGTACGCGGCCGGCGAGCCCCCGCCGTCTGATCCGATCGGCCAGTTCCCCGGCCAGCTCGCCGTCGCCCGCGATGGACGCGGTGACGCCGACCCCGGACGCGTCGACCTCGGCGATCGCGTCGATGAGGTCCGCGAAGCCCTTCTTGGGCACCAGGCGCCCCAGGGCGGCCACCCGCAGCGGGGCGGAGACCTCCGGCGGCTCGCGGTAGGGGAAGCGGGCCAGTTCCAGGGCGTTGTACTGCAGGCTGACCCGGGCGCCGGTGCCGGACAGGACCTCCCGCAGGTAGTCCTCGTTGAAGCTGCTGATGGCCACGACGCGGTCGGCCTGGCCGCAGATGCGGCGCAGCCAGGCGAGGTCGACGGACTCGTGGAAGATGTCCTTGGCGTGGGTGGTGATCGTGTAGGGCACGCCGGTCAGGCGCGAGGCCAGCCAGGCCATGCGGCCCGCCAGGGAGGCGAAGTGGGCGTGCAGGTGGGTGATGCCGTCGTCGAGCACGGCCTGCGCGAGCGCCACGCCCTGGGCCACCTCGTCGCCCGGGAGGTCGACGAGATCGGGCAGCAGGCGGACGAGGTTCTCCCGCAGCCGGGGGCTGGTGATGGCCCCGCCCAGCTGCTCCCACATGTCGGCGCCCCTGAGGTGGCGGGGAATCCAGCTCACCCGGGCCCTGACCCTGGCGATCTCCGGGTGGAAGCGCGCGTCCGTCGTCGGGCGCAGCGCGTAGATGCGCAACTCGTCGCCCAGGGCCTCGCGGGCGAGCATCTCCGTGACGATGAAGGTCTCGGAGAAACGGGGGTAGACCTTGAGGACATAGCCGATCCGCGGTTCGGGCGGCACCCGGTCAGCGCCCCGGGCCTCGTTGACGAGCTCGACGGCGTAGCGGGCCGCGACGTCCAGGCCGTCCAGGGCCAGGCCGGAGCGGTCCATGCGGCGGCCGATGGCCCCGGACGCCCAGGCGCCGAGGGCCGCCGGGTCCAGCTGCGAGGCGCGCATGACGTCGAGGGCGCCGGCCCCGGCCAGCGCGCGCGCCCGGATGAGTTGTTCGAGCCTGGGCTCCTCGCGGGGCACGACGAGCGCGGGCGTGCCGGTGGCCAGGATCTCGCAGGCCGTGTTGTAGCCGCCCATGGCGATGACGGCGGCGGCCTCGGCGATCTGGTTGCTCAGTCCCGGCCACGAGCGGCGGACACGGGTGCGGGGGCCGGTGCGGGCCTCGACGGCGGCGAAGTCGGCGTCGCCGAGCTGCGGGCCGGTGACGATGACGTGCTCGTGGCCCGCGGGGACGTCCATCCCGGCGGCGGCCAGCAGCAGGCCCCGGCCGTCGGAGCCGCCCCCGGCCGTGGTGAGCACGAAGGGCCTGCGGACCGGTTCGGCGGCGGGATCGCTGTCCCGGCGCCCGAGGGCCAGGTAGCCGGTGAACCGGACCCTGTCGGCGAGGCCGGCGGGCACCTCGCCGGTGGCGATCGGGTCGTGGACGGCCCGGTCGCCGTAGACCCACACCTCGTCGACCAGGGCGCGCAGTTGCGCCAGGTCGCCGAGTTCGCGCCACTCGGCAGCCGCCGCGACCGGCTCGTCCAGGACCTCGCGCAGGCCGAGCACCACCCGGGTGCCGGGGTTGCGGGCGCGCAGCCGGTGCAACGGGCGGCGCAGTTCCCGCCACACCCCGTAGATGTGGCGGTCGATGATGACCAGATCGGGGGCGTAGGACAGCATGGCCGACTCGATCAGGACCGAGCGCAGGTCGATGAGCCGGTGTGTGGGACCGGCCAGATTGCGGGGCTCGTAGCCGTCGCGGCCCTTCGCCACCCCCGGGATGGTCAGCCAGTCGAAGCCCTCCGGGAGGGGGAAGCCGTCCACCGCCGTCAGGCCCGAGACGAGGAGCCCCGAGACCGGGCACCCGGTCGCCTCCGGGATGGCCTCGGCCAAGCGGTGGGCGAGCACCAGGTTGCGGCGCACATGACCCAGGCCTTGCGAGTCGTGGCTGTACAGGAGTATTCGGACAGTCGTCTCTTCCACGCGGTCTGCTCCGGATTCTCGGGGGCACGGAGGCGGCACGGGCCGGGGCGCCGGGACAGCCCGTATTGATGTCCGCACTCGCGCGGACGGCTGTCTTGTGCTATCTCGGTTTCGCCACCCGCCGGGGCGATACCCGCCCGCGGGTGTTGGGAAATGAGTGTAGCAAAGGGGGATGTCGGATCAAGGGATCCGATCCACGGCGCCCTCGCCAGCGGGCCCGGGCACCACCGGCCGATCGCGCGGGCCGGTACGCGCCCGGGTATGAAAACGCGGGTCACCGGTGCTCGCCCACACCGGTGACCCGCGTTCCCTGGAAGCGAATCGCCAAGGTTAGGCTAACCCATTTCGCCCCGACGTGGAAGGCCCGTGCCGATTTTCCGGAAGCCGCTTCGCGACGAGGCGTTCCGCGCCGGCCCCGGTGACCGTACGGGCGCGTTCACAGATTCATCGCAGAGACGTCCACGAGCACCAGCACCATGCGGCAGTCGGTCTCGGCCCTGAGGGAGTGCAGGACGCCGGGGGCCATGTAGACGGAGTCGCCGGCACGCAGCGGATTGGGGGCGCCGTCGAGGGAGAAGGTCATCTCGCCCTCGAGGAGCTGGACGACCGCGCCCTTGGGGACGGCGTGCTCGCTGAGCATCTGCCCGGCGCCGAAGGTGAACTGGGTGACCTGGAGCAGGTCGTTCTTCACCAGGATGCGCGAGGTGGTGCTCTCGGGGACGACGGGCAGTTCGCCGACCACCCCCGTGTTGACGACATTCTCGGTGTACGCGGTCAGTTCATCCTTCCGGGGGGAGCCCGCCCGGCACCACGCCGGTGGGCGTCCGACGGGGCCGGTGGCACCCGTCATCAAACAACCGGGGCAACCCTAATCGAATGTTCTCCACGGGAGAAGCCCGAACCGATGGCACGGGGCGTCCCGACCCGGCCCACCGGGCCTCGCCCCTCCCCCGCGACCGCCGCAGAGCAGGCCGCGCGAGCAGGCCCGCGTGACAGGCGCGACGAGGCGGCGCGCAGCGCCCGGCCGCGGTGCCCCGCCTTCTGCACCCGGAGCCCCCGACCGGGACGCCGGAGCAGCCGCGGCCCGGCACCGGCGAGCCGAGCGCACGGCGCCCGCCCCGGATCCTCACGACGGCCACGGGCGCCTGATCGAACCGGCAAGGACGAACACCCGGCCGCACGATCCCCCGCTTGAACAAGTGAGTGCTCACTCATAATCTCGGTGCCTGTGAGCAGAGCGGTGCCAATGCCTCCCGAGGAGCGGCGCAGGGCGATCATCGCCGCAGCGCGTCCGCTCCTGGTCGCCAACGGGGGCAGGTTCACGACCCGACAGGTGGCCGAGGCGGCCGGTATCGCCGAGGGCACCATCTTCCGGGTCTTCCCCACCAAACAGGCGCTCTTCGACGCGGTGATCGCCGACGTGCTCGACCCGACCGACACGGTCGAGGCGCTCCGGCGGATGCCCGGGCACCACAGCCTCGAGGAGCGCATCACGGCCATCCTGGCCCTGCTGTACTCCGACATGGACACCATCGAGGAGGTGTTCATGGCCGTCCACGCCATGCCCTCCGACGATCTGACGCCCCGCAAACCCCCGATGAAGAACTACGACGGTCGTCCGACTCGATCCGACGACCTCCGCAAGGCCATGGCCGAGGCCCTCGCCCCCTGGAGGAACGAGCTGTCCGTCCCGCTGCAGCAGGCCGCCGCCTGGCTCCGCTCCGCGGCGATGGCGACCTCGCACCCCTTCCTGAGCCAGGGCGCGGACTTCCCGCCGGAACTCGCCTCTCATCTCCTCACCCACGGACTGAAGAAGGACTCCGCATGCTGATGAAACTCATCGGGCGCTTCGGCGGCCGCTACAGGGGCCAGTTCGCATTCGTCGTGCTGCTGCAGGCGATCGCCTCCGTGGCCCTGCTGATGCTGCCCAATCTGAATGCCCGCATCATCGACACCGGCGTCGCCAACGGCGACACCACCTACGTCTGGCACACCGGGGCCAGGATGCTCGCCGTCGGCGGCACCCAGGCGCTGGCCCAGATCCTGGCGGCCGTCTTCGGCGCCCGTCTGGCCATGGGCATCGGGCGCGATGTCCGCGCCGGCCTGTTCGACACGGTGCTGAACTACTCGAGCCAGGAGGTCAACCACTTCGGCGCCCCCTCGCTCATCACCCGCACGACGAACGACGTGCAGCAGGTCCAGCAGCTCATCCTGCTCACCTGCGTCATGATCCTCGGCGCCCCGATCACCATGATCGGCGCCATCATCATGGCGCTGCGCGAGGACCTCGGGCTGTCCTGGATCGTCGCCGTGGCCGTCGTCGTGCTGGTCGTGCTCGTCGCGCTCATCGTCAGCCGCATGACCCCGGCCTTCAGGAGGAACCAGACGAGCATCGACCGCATCAATCAGGTCGTACGCGAGCAGCTGAGCGGCATCCGCGTCATCCGCGCCTTCGTACGCGAGCGCCGCGAGCGCAAGCGCTTCGACATCGCCAACCAGTCACTGATGCTGCTGGGCTTCCGGATCGGCGCCTTCTTCTCGATGCTGATCCCGGTCGTCATGCTCATCATGAACTCCTCCACCGCGGCCGTGTGGTGGTTCGGCGGCCTGCGCGTCGACGGCGGGCACATCCAGGTCGGTCAGATCACGGCCTTCATGACCTACATGTTCCAGATGCTCATGAGCGTGATGATGGCCGCGATGATGATGATCCAGCTGCCCCGCGCGCAGGTCTGCGCCGGACGCATCATGGAGGTCCTGCGCACCCGCTCGACCGTCACCCCGGCCAGCAGGCCCGTCAGGAAGCTCGCCAGGACCGGCTCGATGGAGATGGTCGACGTCGGGTTCAGCTACCCCGGCGCCGAGGAGCCCGTGCTCCACGACATCAGCATCGCGCTGCGCCCGGGCACCACCACCGCCGTCATCGGCTCGACCGGTTCGGGCAAGACGACGCTGGCGAACCTCGTCCCCCGCCTGTACGACGTGACCAGCGGCTCGATCAAGCTCGACGGCGTCGACATCCGCCGGCTCGACATGGACCTCATGTGGAGCCGCATCGGCCTGGTGCCGCAGAAGCCGTACCTGTTCAGCGGCACGATCGCCTCGAACCTGCGCTACGGCAACCCCGAGGCCACCGAGGACGAGATATGGGCCGCTCTGACCGTCGCGCAGGCGGCCGACTTCGTCGGGCGGATGGACGGCCGGCTGGACGCCCCGGTCGCCCAGGGCGGCACGAACGTCTCCGGCGGCCAGCGCCAGCGCCTGTCGATCGCCCGGGCCCTCATCAAGAAGCCCGAGATCTACGTCTTCGACGACGCCTTCAGCGCCCTCGACGTCGCCACCGACGCCCGCCTGCGTGCCGCCCTGGCCGCCGAGACGCGGGAGGCGGCGGTGCTCATCGTCGCCCAGCGCGTCTCGACGATCCGCGACGCCGACCAGATCATCGTGCTCGACTCCGGACGCATCGTCGGACGCGGCACCCATGAGGAACTGCTTTCCAGCTGCGAGACCTACCAGGAGATCGTGGCCTCGCAGATGAGCGCCGAGGAGGCCACGGCATGACCCAGACAACCACGACCAGGGCCAACGAGCGCCCCGACTACGCCAAGAACGTCCAGTCCGACGGCGGGCCGGGTACCGGCAGGGTGCAGGAGAAGGCCGTCAACTTCGGCCCCTCGCTGCGCCGCCTCATCGGTGAGCTCGCCCCGCACAGGTTCAAGATCGCCGTCGTCATCGCCATGGGCATCGCGGGCGTCGCCTTCAACGTCTACTCCCCCAGACTGCTCGGGCGGGCGACGAACGTGGTCTACGAGGGCTTCATCGGCAAGATGCTGCCGGCCGGGCTGACCAAGGAGCAGGCGGTAGCCGCCCTGGAGGCGGCCGGCCGGTCCGACCAGGCGCGGATGATCGCCGGCCTGAACGTGGTCCCCGGCCAGGGCATCGACTTCACGCGCCTGGGCCGCATCCTGCTGATGTGCATGGCGCTGTACGTGCTGGCCTCGGTACTGCAGTTCCTGCAGGGGTACATCCTCAACCGGGTCGTCCAGCGCTCGGTGTACTCGATGCGCGACCAGGTCAGCGGCAAGCTCGACCGGCTGCCGCTGAGCTACTTCGACTCGCAGCCGCGCGGCGAGCTGCTCAGCCGCATCACCAACGACATCGACAACATCCAGCAGACCCTGCAGCAGACGCTCACGCAGATGCTCAATGCCGTGCTGCAGCTGACCGGCGTCCTCATCATGATGCTGACGGTCAGCCCCCGTCTGGCGATCATCGCCATCTGCGCGATCCCCGTCTCCTTCATCGCCTCGGTGTCGATCGGACGGGCCGCGCAGAAGCGCTTCGTGGGCATGTGGACGGCGACCGGCGTCCTCAACGGCCAGGTCGAGGAGGCTTTCACCGGTCACTCGCTGGTCAAGGTCTTCGGCCGCCGCCGCGAGGTCGAGGCCGAGTTCGCCGTGACGAACGAGAGGCTCTACAGGCAGAGCTTCGGCGCTCAGGCGATCAGCGCCATCCTCATGCCGGTCAACTTCTTCGTCGGGAACCTGACCTACGTGGCGGTTGCCGTCGTCGGCGGCCTGCGCGTGGCCAGCGGCCAGATGCCGCTGGGCGATGTGACCTCGTTCATCCAGTACTCGCGCATGTTCACCCAACCGATCACCCAGGTCGCCTCGATGGCCAATCTGCTGCAGTCGGGCGTGGCCAGCGCCGAGCGCGTCTTCGAGGTCCTCGACGCCGCCGAGCAGGCCCCCGATCGGAACGACTCCCTGGAGCTGCCGGTCAGGGGCCACGTCGAGTTCGATCACGTCAGGTTCTCCTACTCCCCCGACAAGCCGCTCATCGAGGATCTGTCGCTCGACGTGCGACCGGACCAGCAGATCGCCATCGTCGGCCCCACCGGGGCAGGCAAGACGACCATGGTCAACCTGCTGGAGCGCTTCTACGACGTGGACGGCGGTCGCATCCTCATCGACGGCGTCGACATCAACGACGTCCCGCGCGCCCAGCTGCGCGACCAGCTGGGCATGGTCCTCCAGGACACCTGGCTGTTCGGCGGCTCGGTCCGCGACAACATCGCCTACGGCAAACCGGGGGCGACGGACGAGGAGGTGAGGGCCGCCGCCAGACAGGCCTTCGTCGACCGCTTCGTCCAGACCCTGCCGAACGGTTACGACACGGTCATCAACGACGAGGGGACGAACGTCTCGGCCGGTGAGAAGCAGCTGCTGACGATCGCGCGCGCGTTCATCTCCGAGCCCGCGATCCTGATCCTGGACGAGGCGACCAGCTCGGTCGACACCCGGACCGAGGCCCTCATCCAGCGGGCGATGGCACGGCTCCGCGTGGGGCGGACCAGCTTCGTCATCGCGCACCGGCTCTCGACGATCCGCGACGCCGACGTCATCCTCGTGATGGAGCACGGCGACATCGTCGAGCAGGGCAGCCACGACGAACTGATCGCGGCCAGGGGCGCCTACTGGCGTCTCTACCGGGCCCAGTTCGCTGGTGGCCGGGAGATCGTCTAGGCCAGGACGACCTCCGCAACCGCTTGGGGCAGAAGGCGGATCGCAGTAAAGGAGGACCCCGGTACCGAGCACCCTCCGGTACCGGGGTCCTCCCCATGCCCTGCTACCGATTCCTCCCCGCCCGCCACCGCGGGCATCCCCCTCTCCCGGCCCCGCCCCCGCGGAGACCGCGGGTGCATGCGCGGTGCCCGCAGGTCCAGCAAGGACCCCGCCGGGGCCTGCCCCGGGTTGCCCGGGGCCCGGATCAGCGGGCGAGCAGCTGCTCCAACGACAACGGTTCGCGGCCGGTCAGGGCCCGCACGTCATCGGTGACCAGAGCCACCTCGCCGGCGGCGATGGCCGTGTAGGTGCTGACCCAGGCGTCCAGCTGCCAGTCCGGGACGCCGTGTCGGGCCCGGCTGGCGTAGGCCTCCTCGACGGTCTCGTCGCGGTACGTCGTCGGCACGCCGGTCAGCCGGGTGACGGTCTCGGCGACCTGCGCCAGGCCGATCGCCCGCGGGCCGGTGAGGTTGTAGGTGGCACCGGCGTGCCGGGCGGGGCCGGCCAGAACGGCGGCCGCGCTGGCGGCCACGTCGGCCTGGGCGACCGCCCCGACGACGCCGTCGCCGGCCGGGCCCGCGATGACCCCGTCGACGGCCATCTGCGGCAGGAAATCGAGGTAGAAGGAGTCGCGCAGGAGGGTGAAGGCCATGCCGGAGGCGCGAATGGCCTGCTCGGTGGCCCAGTGGGTGCGCGACAGGGTGAACGTGGCATCGGGGCCGGCGCCCAGGAACGAGGTGTAGACCACGTGCGGCACGCCGGCGGCAGCAGCCGAGGCGATGAGCGCCTCGTGCTGGCCGAGGCGGTCTTCGCTCTCGGCGGCCGAGACCATGAGCAGCACGTCGGCTCCGACCAGCGCCTGTTCGTTGGCGGGGTCGGCGTACCCGGAGGTGACGTGCACCTGCCAGGGACCCTCGGGCGCGCGCGACGCGTCGCTGACGATGAGGGCGAGCTCGTCGGGGCCGTCCTCGAGCAGCCGAGCGACCATGCCGCCGATGCGACCGGTCGCTCCCGTGATTGCAATGCGTGCCACAGATGTCCCCCTCGGTGCTGATGGTTCCGATTCGCCTGGTTCCCGAGGATACGGCGTTCAGCGGGTCGGCGCCCGCGGTCGTGTCCAGATCACTGAGGGCACCAGCCGGCTCTCAGCGGTGGAGTGCTCGGTCATGAGATCGTTGGACCCCAAGGGCACCAGCCAGACCCGCTGGGGGCGGGCATGCGCCGGGGGCCCGCCCCCAACACGTTCGCCACCCTTCTTCGCCGACCGCATACCCGCGGCCGGCGACCATCAGCAGAAACCACCACTCGCGCCATCAACCAAACAGGCCCTACCTCGAAGAAGAGAACGAAGAAATCAAGAAATCTCGAATGTCACTCTCCGCCCCGCCGAAGGGAACATGACCTCCAAGATAATGATGCGTCACGACATCAAACCCCAAGCCCCGCAGTTCGAGAACAAGAGAATACGACCAGCGGGCTGGAATCACCCAGTCCCGTAGACCATAACCGATCCAGATGCGAGGCAATTCATGTTCAATGGGGTATCGGCCTCGGCCCATGGCACACCGAGAGAGCAGTGAAATATCAATCACCCTATAAGGTGAATAGAGAAGCGCGGCATGAAACTTATCAGGATGACTCATCAACTCAGCCAGCGCCAAAGCCGCGCCTTGTGAAAAACCGGCGATCACAAGTCTCGGGGTGCTGTCATGGTCAGCAAGTGAATCAACGTACTCATCCACCCTGTTGACGGCTTCCCAGAATTCAGTTCGATTCGACATCTCCAAGTGCGCAAATTCTTGGTCGAACCAGGCGTCGACAATTTCTCCAGTAATCTGGGAAGCGTGCTTCATGGGAGCCTTTAATGCTATGGACTCGACACCGATCTCAGCCAATCCAGAAGCCGCTGCAACATCAAGCATTGTCATTGGCTCTTCACCCATTCCATGGAGCCAGACCACTACTGCCTGAATGTCATTGAAATCTTGTGGTGCAAGCGTAGAGGCAGAAAGCAAGGGATCTCACCAGACAGGACAACACATCTAATGAAAACCATCAGGCGAACTGACGTCTGACAGGCGGTTCAGTAAACAGCATCGAAGCGTACTGTCCACCAAAACCAAACGAATTTTTTAGCACAGTTCGAACAGGAATGTGTGCGGCACTCGTCTGAACAGCCAAATCACATTTAGGATCCGGTTCGAGGCACGTGGGAACAGGGGGCACCACTCCAGCGCAGATGCTCAGGGCCGAAGCGATGCTTTCAACGATCCCTGAAGCCGCAGAGCCATGCCCTGTCATCGATTTAATAGCCGCGATGGGAAGAGATGAGGCACGGTTGCCAAAAATCTTATGAATAGCTCTCGCCTCGGTCAGATCATTCAATTTTGTTGACGTGCCATGTGAATTGATTTCGTCGACGGCATCAGGAGTCACTCCGGCTGACTGGAGAGCATCTGTCATAACGTGTTCAATGCATTCAGCCTCTGGGGCGGTCACATGTTCAGTTCCGATAGAAATCCCCCACCCTGAGACTTGAGCATAGCTTCGTTCTACTCCACGATTACGTGCGTGTTCATCCGATTCAATGATCACAGCAGCAGAAGATTCATTGATGACCATGCCAGAACGTCTCCTGTCGAAAGGCATCGAAGCCTGCTCGACTGGCCCTTTCCATCGCGACAAAGCCATCAACTGGGCATATTGCGAAACAACATACGGGGTGTTCCGCGAAACAGCAGCACAGACAATCGCAACATCGACTTGATCAAGCATGATCATCCTTGCAGCCTCGGCGATAGCACGCAGACCCCCAGCGCACGTCGCCTCGATCCGTTTTGCATTAACTGGCGATGACAGCATACGGGAAACATTGGCCGGGAAGGATGAAAGATCCATGACCTCAGACGGAGGTGTGTCCTGCCTGATGTCATCAATTATGTCGTCGTGATTGTCATGAATCCTGTCAAACCGGCTTGCGAGACGCTGCAAATGACGGGAGTAATCACGCGGATCCGAACCGCTGGGGCCAGGCCACACACGGACCCAGATCATTCCAATACGTGAGTCCGGAGCCGCCTCAATCGCAGCATCATCAAGAGCCTGCTTGACGGAATCATACAGAAGCGTGTCGCTCCACGACCTTCCAACAGATCCAGATCTCTGCAGCACCCTCTCATGATCATCAGATGTCAGCAGCCCAGAGACCCAACCGCACGGGAGATTCTCCACATCCATCCGGTCATCAACTCGGAGTCCCGATCTACCCGACAGACAGGCTCCCCAAAATTCTGTGACAGAAATGCCAATCGGCGTAACCATCCCAGCACCAGTAATCAATACACCACTCACCATTACTCATCTCCATCACGAATAACAACAGCACCGGCCGATGGGCAATCCCATCCATGAGACAAACTCGTAATCAGCGCCGTACCAAGAGGAGCATCAACCCGACGCGGTTCTTCAACAACGACATCAATACCACCGAGATAGGGATCGACCTGTGAGGTCAGCCCGACTGGAGGTATTAAGTTTTCTCCAATGTTCTCAGCGGCAAGAACGACATCCACCAGTGCTGAACATTCGAGCGCATCTCCAATAGTTCCCTTACTAGCCGTTGCCGGCGCTCTCACGACAGCGGAAACGGTCTCCGCCTCAATAGCATCAAGCTGCCGGGTTCCTGCTCCGTTCGCCCACCAGACATCAGTATCATCAACATCATCCTTCAAATCGTGCAAGGCGGCCTTGAGAGATTCCTGAACCGATGGTGCCACAGCTGTTGCGGCATTCACGACCTGAATCGATCTTTTCGCCATCGTATGCCGCCACAAATCCTTACGTTCAACAATAATTGCCACAGCTGCTTCACCAAGAAGAGACCCGCAACGATTCATGTCGGAAGGGCCCCTGCCGTCAACAGCACGTGGGGCAAATGGCTCCACCCGGGAAAAGGCATCGGCCAGAGTCACCGAGGGGAGAATCGAAACGCCAACTACCATCACGCGGTCGAGTTCTCCCGAAATAATTGAATCAAGAGCAAGAGACAGTCCTGCTAACCCGCCGCAGCTGCCCTCCCCATAAGCCGCCACATTAGATCCGCGAAAGTTCGAGGCATCAGAAACAAATTGTCCGATCTGAGAAGGTATGCCCTTGATGTATGAATAGTCTGGAATCTCATCGTAGAGAAATTCTGATAAGGACCTACTGCTCATCCTGCTCTCAGATGCAAGACGAGGCAACAACGCGCCGAGCTCATCATTTGAACTCGTCCCAGAGGTCATGATGATCCCGCTTCGCCGCGGATCGATTCCAGCAGAATCCGGCGCTGCGATCCTTGAATCCTTGATCGCTTCCTGCGCAACCGTCACTGCAAGATGTGATTGCCGGTTGGCATATTTCTCACGGTTCATCCATGCAGGGCCACTGGGCCAGGATATTGTCTCAGGAGCAACACGCGCAGCAGCTTCCTCCCTATCGCTCGTGCCCTGATTCAGATCGAACCCATTCTTCCCTTGTTTCATTGTATTGAGAACTGCTTGCGCTCCTTTCCCCAACGACGTTATCAGTCCGACTCCAGCTATCATGATCGGATAAGTCATCTTCGATTTCATTCTCTTGCGTCAAACACTTCATCAACGACCGCGCGAACGCCTCGGTAACATTCCCCACAGACGATACCCGCCATCCACAGTAATTGTCTGACCAGCGATCCAACTCGCCTCGGGCAGACACAGGATAGCCACGGCATCCGCACTGCTCTCAGCCGTTGTGATTCGGCCATTGAGCCATGGAGTCACGTTTCGTTCGTGGTCGACACCGTATGCGAAATCAGGACGAACCTTCATGACTCCAGTCTGAACCAATCCGGGCCTGACACAATTCGCAACAATTCCATAAGGGGCTAATTCAAACGAAAGATATTTCGTCAGTGCCTCCACTCCCGCCTTTGCCGCCGCAAACAACCCGGCTCTTTCGATGATTCGTGTGGTGGTCGAATTAGTGATAGTGATGAAACGAGCCCCTTCTTGCCCCCTCATGAGGCCCAATGCATGGCTTGAGAGCAACCAAGTCGCCCTCGAATTCGTATCCTGGACAAACTGCCACTGCTCCAGACTGGCGTCCTTGAGTTCCACGAATTTGGTCGCTGCAGCATTGTGGACTAAAATATTGATACGGCCATACAGATCGCCTACCTCTTGAATCAAATTCTTCACATCATCCGGATCAGAAAGATCGGCTTGATGCAGGCTCGATTCAACACCATCCCGTTTCAGATCAGCCAAGATTCCCTTGGCCTCACGCGAGTGATCGACATACCCTATGGCGACAGTAGCCCCCCAGCTGGCAAGTTTCCTTGTAATCGCAGCTCCAATTCCTCTTGATCCGCCTGTAATTAGAGCGACCCGGCCATCAAGTGGCCTCCACGTCTCCATGCGTCATATCCTTCATCTTGAATTCAGTAATTGTTCAGATATTATTTTCTCTGCGTCGGACCAAGGCATTCATGCGCCCGATAGCATAAGTCTGATCATCTTCATCGGTCACTCGGCGCAGACTGGAAATGAGCCCCACCGAACTATTGACAACCGAGGATTCCTCAGTCTCTGTCGTAAAATAGAAAGGGACATCGGGAAGGAGAGGACGAACAAAATCCCAATGCATTGACCGCAGTCCAACGATTGCCGCCGCTGAGCCGTGTTCAACTATCCATCCGGACGTGACTGCATGGATGTAGCCACCAGGTACGATTCTGGATACTGGGATACCGCCGGAAGCCTTCGTTGCACCCGTGTGAATTGGGTGTTTCTCTCCCAGCATGTCCAACAGCTTGTCCAACAGTTCAGTCGTAAAAACAAGCGGACCGTAACGATGCACACGTGAATCGCGCATGTCTTCCCAGTAAGCGATTTCTGTTGACGCATCCCCCATATTATTGAATTTCTCCACACTTGCCTCCTGCGTCATCGATGACAAGCCCGCTCACTGGGAGCGCGGACGCATGACGAGTCGACCGCCATCGACAGTAATGACCTGTCCCTGAACGTAGTCCGCCTCGGGTGATGCGAGAAATGAAACCACAGCAGCAACATCTTCGGGCGTTCCCCATCGAGAATCATCCGTACCCGCGCCAAGCTTGTCCACCAAGTCACGCGTCATATCAGTCATGATTCTGCCTGGTGCCACTGCATTCGCTCTGATCCCTTTTCTCCCGACTTCCATGGCCACAACCCGCGTGAATGCTTCCACTGCACCTTTTGAAGCCGCATAAGCCGCTTGGCCAGGGCCAGGAATTCTAGCTGAATTCGATGAGATATTGATTATCTTTCCGTGGCCCCGATCGAGCATATACGGCAACACAGCACGGGTCATCAAGAAAGTTCCAGTAATATTTACTTCAAGAACTCTCCCCCACCCAGCGAGACTGGTTGCCATGATCAGACGGTCATCGATGATCGCAGCATTATTGACAAGTAGATCAATTTTGCCACTGGTGCCAACGATCTCTTCGACCACCTCATTCACTTCATTTTCATCTGAGACATCAACCTGATACGTTGTTGCTTTCCGCCCTTTTGAAGTCATTTGCTCGGCAACCTGCCGCGCGGCCTTGGCATTACGTTCGTACATGATGTTCACATCCATACCAAGCCCAGACAATCGTTCACTCACAGCCGCCCCGATGCCACGCGAACCGCCTGTAACGATTGCAACACCATCTTTACTACTCTCATGGCCGGCCATCGGCAGCCCTCAATCATTCTGATTCGTCTGAACCAGCAGATCCACCATGGACTGCACTGATCCATGATGCTCGGGCAAACCCCTTGTCCATTCATCCAGGTCAAAAGACTTCCCAAACTTGCGACGAACACGTCGTGACAGTTGAAGCAGATCCAATGAGTCCAAACCCAATCTGTCCGGAATCGAATCAGTCGAATGGATCTCCACCGTACGAAGCGATGGCTTCACCTCTTGAATCAGTTGGACCAAGGTCTCCTCGGTATCAGGCGCTGGCGTCATTCCTTCCCCTTTCTCGTATAGCGCGTTGCGCTCCACCTGTGGCATAACACGATCTAATCGTTGCCTAACCACTGACCGAAAGAATCCCTCGCTTCACCATGTGATGCAATGGGTGGTGTTACTGGCCTTCCGGACAGTTGTGAAAGCTGGCATCAGCTCACTCGGGGCCTGGGGCAGCGGAACTCACGCGTGATCCCCGCGCACGAGGTTGTTTCAAGAGCCTTGGACAAATTGAATCAAAACTGTTCATCCTCCTGCCCCCTGGCAGAGCACCGAGTGATCACGCCCAATCCCCTCAGCAGCAGCATGAATCGTCTCGGTGCGTTCAGGAGTTCCGGTTCTCGGGCCGGGACCGTGCCGGGCAGTACGAACAGGCAGTGGGGATAGGCGGGTTGTCCGGGCCGGATCGAGGGGGCAGGGGAGGCAATCATCGGACCCGTCCGGGCCGCGGGGGAATCGACCGATGGTGGGTGGTAGCCGGTCGGGGCCTCGGCCCCGGAGACGCTGCACCGATGGTTCCAGGGGCGAGGCGGGTCAGGGCCAACGGCCGGACCGATCCAGCGCCGCCGCACCCACTCGTCCTCATCAGTCTCGTCGGCGACGCCGTTCCCGACGAACCGGAGAAGACCCACCGCACGGGCCCCGCCCAAACCCACCACCGAGCCGAACCCACCAACCGCCCTGTCCTCGAGCACGACGGCTCAAGGTCTGAACCTTCGGCGCGCCATGTCAGCCGAACGGGTCAGCGGCGTCTCCGAGACGGTCCGTACTGACCGGTTCCGCCCGGCCCGCGCACCACTCGTCGGATGAGCTCCTCTGGGCACGGGGACCCGCCCTCTGGACAAATAGTAAGTGTTCACGTACTATCATCTCCCGTAAGAAACCCGAAGAGAACCCGACGCCATATTATTGATTCGTTCACCTACTCGTGCGGATGAACTCTCCAAGTCATCACTTGGCCCCGGAGTACCATGATTGAGGACTGAAAATGGGTAGAAAGAAGTCTCCACTAGACCAAAATGCACGTTGCCATGACTTAGCAAGATGGCTCAGACGACAGCGGGAAAAATCAAATCTCACCTACCGCCAGATGGAAATGAAAACCAGAAGTTATTCAGCTGCAACCTATTCTCGCGCTGATTCTGGTCATTACATGCCTTCGTATTCAGTTGTCGCAGCATATGTAGACGCCTGTGGCGCGAACAAGGAACGCGCCAAGCAGCTGTGGCTCGCAGCCTTGACTTCTTCTCCACGGAAAACCGGTCTTCAGATCCCCACCATTGACACTTGCCTCTACACCGGCCAATTGATACAGCTGATGATCAGTTTACGGCTTGCGTCCGGACAGCCTTCACTGCGCAAACTCGAAAGAAATGCCAACGCGGCAGGAAAAGTGCTTCCCAAAAGTACTCTCGCCGACGTCTTAATGGGAAGAAGAGCGCCTTCAAGAAAGATCCTGATAGCCTTCGTCTCGGCATGCGGGATGCCCGAAGAAGAAATAACGCCTTGGGTGGAGGCCCTCAAGCGAACTCAACGGAGCAAGCGGATCCAAGATGAACTGGATCGGAGATGATTTTATGACCAACAGCAGGCGGAGATGATCCCACCACCGTGACGACACAAGTCCTCAGGCCGATCCCAAGCGTGAACCGGGCGAAAACACCGTCCCCGCAATGATCCCAGCAGCGCGCGTGGTGCCTCCTGCTCCCGCTCCAGGATTCAGAGGGAAGTTCCTAGATGATCGACGATCCGAGCAGCGCAATAAAGCGTGTCAAGTTCATGCGTGTCGAGCCCTGCAAGTATGCCGCACAACCACTCATCTCGTAATCGCATGTCAGCCTCGAGTGCTTCGCGTCCGGCGGGAGTGATGTTCAATATGCTTCGCCTGCCATCCTCGGGGTCGCTGGATCGCTTGATGAGTGCGGCACCTTCAAGTTCAGCGAGAGGCCGTGTCAACGACTGCAAGTGCTGCCGCTCTTCAAGAGCGATCCGGGACGGAGTCCCATTCTCTTCACGCGCCAGATTACTCAGTATCGTTATTTTATTGTTGCTCAGCGCCGACAGGCCCCGCTCTACTCGAAGTCGACGCGCAAGACGCAACACCGCTGATCTGAGCAAAGGGGCAACTTCCTCTACCGTCACTCCGTCTGTCACACAAGAAGACTATCACACAACAATCATATTTTCATCCCATTTCAAACAACCTACCGGTTTAGGAAGTCACATGTTGGTAAGGCTGGCAAAGAATATCCTCCGCAGCGGCGTGGAAACGATGACAGTGGTACTGCCGACGTTCTGGTCGATGCTGCAACTGGGGACATGGTGGAGTCCTCCCATCGACTCGATCGTCTTCGCCGTGATGCTGGGGGTCGCCCTGCCCCGTGCTCTGAGGACCGTCGACCGGCCCGAGCTTCTCGCCGCACTCGGGATGTTCACGGCATCCAGCGGTGCAGCGATTGGATGTGGAATGCTGCTGACCCCCGACACGGCCCTGAGGGCGTTGGGCGCCGTCGCCTTCTCGGCAGGCGTCGCCATACTGGTGTGGCAACGTCGCTTCGCCCCGACCCTGCGACGACCCGGAGTGATAGCCTCGACGCCGTTCATCGCCGTACTGGTGTCCCCGAAGAGCATCGACCGTACGTGGGGACTCATGGGATGGATGCTCGTCGCCGCGGGGGTGGCCATGACGTGGGCGTTGGCCACACGAGCGCTCAGGGGTCTTCCACCACCCTCACCGAGCCGGGAATCCTCGCGCCGGCCGAGGAGCGGCCCGAGAACGAGCACGCGGATGGCGATCCAATTGGGCTGTGCGACCGCGGCCTCATTCGCAGCCGCGCAGCTCATGGACCCTGATCACTTGGTGTGGCCGGTTCTCACCGCACTGATCGTCCACAGCGCGAACCAAGGACGTGGCGATGTGCTCTGGAAGGGGACCCAGCGCGTGGTCGGCGCACTCGCCGGAACCGGGATCGCAACCGTCCTGTCCACTTGGTCCAGCACCGGCGAGGCCACCACTCTGGTCGCTCTCTTCGGCATTCTCGCGGTGGCAGCGGCTGCGCGCTCCTGTGGTTACGTCTACTGGGCGGCGGGCATCACCGCTGCGCTCACCTTCCTGTACGGGTACTTCGGTGAATCCGCGACCGACATGCTGGGACACCGTCTCCTCGGCGTCCTGGTCGGAGGAGCGATCGGCATCGCCAGTGCATGGTTCATCCTCCCCGTCCGCACGTTCGACGTGACGCGGCTGCGCATCGGCGCCCTTCTGGTGCTCTGCCGCGATGTCATCACCGCGATCGCCCGAGGCGAGGCGATCGGGAAGTTCGAGCAGTCTCTGACAACAGCCGATCAGCGTCTGAACAGACTTCACGGCACGGTGAGCGCCGCGCGGTGTCTCGGTTCCGGAACTGCTCGGGAACTGCGGGGAGTCATGACCGATGCGCACGCCCTGGCCTCTCGGCTGGTGGAGAAGACCGTCGCCGGCGGGCCGGTGGAGCGGGAGGAGCTGAGCAGGCTGACCCGGGACCTCGCCGTCACGAGTCAGGCGTTCGCGGGCGCGGCGGGGCATCCGTCTCCGAACCATCGAACCGCTGGGCCCGCCCACGGCCAGGAGGATCGGCGAGAACCCTCGCTCCGGTGACACGGCCCCCGGGATCCTCCCGGCGACCGGCCCTCCTGCCCTCCCCGGAGGGCGGAACGGGGAGCCACCGGGCGTGCCCCGGCCCCGCGGCCGACCCCGCGCCTTCAGCCGGCGTCGGCGACGACGATCTCGCTGACCGCCTCGACCAGGTCCTCGGGCAGGGGCGCGGCTCCGCCGTGGACGATCCCGCGCACCCGTGCCTCGCGCAGGGCGACGACCTGGTCGAGCGGCTCGCCCGCGCGGACGAGCCCGTCGATGAAGCTCTTCGCCGTATGCGCGCACTGGGCCGCCAGGAGCAGCTCGTGGACGCGCCCGGCGACGTCGTTGGACCCCGGGTCGGCGACAGGCAGGTGCGCGCTGAGAATCCCGTCGGCCCCGGCCTCGCCGAGCTCGACCCGCGGCCCCTCCTCGAGAAGGCCCCCATCGGGGCCGGAACCGATGAGGCGCACCCTCCAGCGCCGCCCGGCCGGGAGCACCCGCGTCGCGCCGACGGCCGGGTGCACGGTGAGCGTTCGGGCGTCCTGGACCCACTCGATGAGAGTGCGGGCGGTGGCCGGCTGCAGCGCCCCGTCGTCCTCGACGAGTTCGTAGGAGGCGTCCGCGCCGGGCACGACGAGCAGCTCGATCTCGTTCGGGTTCTCGGTGGAGGCGCCGACCGCCATCGGGATGATCGAACCGGCCCGGGCGAGCACCGGGATGGCGTCCAGCCCCCTGCGGAGGGTCAGGAAGCGGTCGCCCCGGTAGACGAGCCCGGTGAACAGGTCCACCCAGCGCCCCGGCGGAAGCCAGACGCGGACCGCGGCGCTCTGGGAGGCCCTCTCGAGGGGCCGGGTGACCGGGGCGACGAGCAGGTGCCGGCCGAGCAGGTACTCGTCCGGCGCCTCGTAGGACTGCGGGCGGTCGCCCCACTCGTGGTAGAGCGGCCGGACGAGCGGCGCCCCGGTGGCCCACTCGGTGTACAGATAGGGCACCAGGGCGTGCCGCAGGCGCAGGAAGCGGGCCATGATGGACCGCGCCGGCGCCCCGTAGTTCCAGGGCTCCTTGCCGGCGAACGGATCGTCGCTCGAGTGCAGCCGGGTGAAGGGGGAGAACACGCCGAACTGCAGCCAGCGGGTGGCCAGCTCGTCGTCGTGGATGCCGAAGACGTGCCCGCCGATGTCGTGGCTCCACATGCCGTAGCCGATGTTGGCGGCCGTGGCGGTGAAGCGCGGCTGGAAGGCGAGTGAGTCCCACGAGGCCACGGCGTCGCCGGAGAAGCCCACCGGGAAGCGGTGCGAACCGGGCCCGGCGTAGCGCGACAGGATGAGCGGACGCCTGCCCCGGGCGGCCATGTCGGCGGTGTGCAGGTGGTTGAGCCGCCACAGCGGGTCCGCGCCGTCGCGCCCGACCGTGCCCTGCTGCCAGTCGATCCACCAGAAGTCGACGCCCATCTCCTCCAGCCGGTGGTGCACCCGCTCGAAGTAGGCCCTCGTGAACGTCGGGTCGGACAGGTCGAACTCCACCGGCAGGCCGGCCGAGGGGTCCCGGCCCATGGCCTCGCACACCGCCGGGTAGCAGTCCTCGTAGGCGCGGATACCATCGGCCGGGTGCACGTTGAGGGTCACCCGCAGGCCCCGCTCGTGCAGCCCGGCCAGGAAGCCGGCCGGGTCGGGGAAGAGCTCGCGGTTCCAGGTGTAGCCCGTCCAGCCGTGCCCGTAGGCGGGGTCGATGTCGGTCAGGTGCCAGTCCATGTCGATGACCGCCACCGAGAAGGGGATGTCCTCGGCCCTGAACCGGTCCATGAGCCGCTCGTACTCGTCCTGCGTGTAGGCGTGGTAACGGCTCCACCAGTTGCCGAGGGCCCAGCGGGGAATGAGCGGCGGGCGCCCGGCGATGCGGTAGAAGTCCTCCACGGCCCCGGCGTGGTCCGACCCGTGGACGAAGACGTAGAGGTCGACGGTGCCGGGGGCCCTGGCGACGAGCCGCTCGCCATCGGTGACGAGGGACGACGAATCGTCGAGCACCGAGATGCCGTTGCGCGTGGCCAGGCCCCCGCCCATGTCGATGGGCCCGTCGGCCCCGTCGAGGGTGCGTGCCGTACCGCCCAGGTTGGAGGCCAGGCCCAGGGCCGGGCCGAACAGGTTCGGCAGCGGCAGCCCGTAGCGCCATACCGACTGGTAGTCGCCCCGGCCCTTGACGCGCAGGGAGCGCGGCGTCGGCGCGGTGCCGTCGTAGTCAAGCTGGAAGGCCGCCGTGATGATCTGCACGGTGCCGGGTTCATCGCGCACCCGGGCGTGCACGGGGGCGAAGGGGCGTCCGATCACGACCTGGGTGGGGCGGTCCTCGAAGACGCCCCGGGGGCTCCACTCGTAGCGCAGCAGGTGCTCGCCCAGGACGCTGATGCGCCAGTGCTCGCCCTGCAGCCGCAGCTGCCCGTACTCGTCCATCGACATGGTGATCCCCTTGTCGCCGCTCTGGTCGTGCCGTGCAACGCCCAGCCTAGCGGCCGACGGGCGGGGGTCTGGGCGCGGATGGCCGATTCGGTGCCGCCCGGCCCGCCGCGCTCACCGATCAGTCCCCGGCCGCCGGCAGGACCGTCATCGCCGGCCCGCCGCGGAGTCTCGACCCGCCGGTGAGACTGCACGCCCGGGCCGGCTCGATCCGCGTCGCGGGCAGGGCCCGGGTGCTCCTCGCCGGCCGACGCGACGGCTTCGTGGACCCCGTCCGGCGCGTGAGCGGCCCGCCTGCGGTACGGCGGACGAGGGCCAACCGGAATCGCTTCGGGTCAGGTCAGAACGGAGCCGACTCGTGTCATGAACTCCTCGAGGAAGCGCTCGGCGTCGACCTCCACGGCGGCCCCGACCGTCTTCACAGGGTTCGCCAACCCTGCGAGATCGCCGATGGTGCGGCCTCTGGTCGGTCCCTCCAGATCGACCCGCATGTTGATGGGGAGCAGGGTGACCAGGCTCGGATCGACGGCCACGGCGACGGCGAGCGGATCGTGCAGAGCGCAGCCGGCGATGTCCACGGCCCTCGTCTCGAAGTCGATGTAGTAGTCGGTCATGTCCGCGTAGAAGCGACCGGCCTCAGTGCCCGAGTCGCGCCACGTCGATGTCCCGGCCTTGGTCAGGAGAGTCTGGTGCGTGACGTCCAGGCCAACCATGATCACCTCGATCCCGGAGCGGAACAACAGGTCCGCGGCCTCGGGATCCTGGCTGATGTTCGCCTCCGTCCACCTGTTCACGTTCCCCTCGACGGTCAGGGCGCCGCCCATCATGACGATCGGCCCCATGACGTCCATGATCGTCGGGTCCTTCTCGAATGCGGCGACGATGTTCGTCGATGCCCCGGTCGGGATGTAGATGAGGTCCTCGCCGTACCGATGCACCGATTCGATGATGAAGTCAACGGCCGACCGCCGCTCGGCGACGCGCCTCGCATCGGGGATCTCGACCTCGCCGATGCCATTCCCGCCGTGAACAAGGGCAGAGATCCTGGCCGGGGTGAAGGAATCGGCGGTCCGCGAGTGACTGACGCCGATGAACACGGGGACGTCCGTGCGCCCCAGGATCTCGAGGACGGCCAACGAGTTGCGCACGGACTGCTCGACGAGGACGTTGCCGTAAGTGGCCGTGATGCCGATGAGGTCGAGTTCCGGGCTGCCGAGGGCGTAAGCGATCGCGAGCGCGTCGTCAATGCCCGTGTCGAGATCGAGAATGATCTTCCTGGTCATGATTCTCTCTTTTCGTCGATTCTTGCGTGCCATCGTATTCCCGCAGGGGATCCGATTCGTGTCATGAATTCGTTGAGACCGGGGGCGACGGCGAGCGGATCATGGAGCCCGCATTCGTCGAAGTCCGGTGACGTGGTCCCGCGGGCCTTGGTGCAGCAGTCGATCACATCGACCAGAGAAGTCCCTGGCTTGTGCGCGTCTCGCACCGCTTCGAGGTGCGCTCATGGCTGAGCAGGATCCGCAGGGCGACGTCGAGACCGGTCATCGTCGCGTCGTCATGCCCGTTCCGATCACCAGACGACGAGGCCGGCCATGCCGGCGGACAGCAGGGAGACGAGGATTCCGGAAAGGAACATGCGGCCGACGTTCTTCGCGATGAGGTCGTTGCGCTCCTTGTCGACGATGCCCTTGAAGGTGCCGATGACCATGCCGAGGGTGCCGAAGTTCGCGAAGGAGGTCAGGAAAACCGTGAGGACCGCTCGGTAATGGGGCGGGAACGCGGTGACGGTGTCCATGACCCGGCCCATGGCGACGAATTCGTTGGTGACGAGCTTCAGGCCCATGATCTGGGACATGTCCCAAGCGCTCGACGGATCGAGTCCGAGCAGGAGCGAGGGAGCGTACATGAAGACGCCGAGGACCGATTCGAGGGACAGAGGCGACCAGATGACGCCGAGAACCTTGTCGATGAGGGCTGCGAGGGCCACGAAGGCGATGACGTTCGCCGTGACGATGAGGACGAGCCTGCCGCCGTTGAGGATCGAGTCACCGAGGAAGGAGAAGAAGGGCTCCTTCCTGGTCCGGTTCTGATCGTGCTTGAAAGTCCTGCCGAGCCAGGCGCCGAGTCCGGGCTTCGCAGCAGCCGCAGCGGCGGGCGCCGTCTCCGCGGTCCGAGCAGTGGCGGACTCCTCGCAGGCAGCGGCGACGGGCACGAGCCGTTCCCCCGCGTTCTCCGCCAGGCCGTCCCCGTAGGTGTGGATGACGTCCTCTTCCGCAGGGACGTCGACGGGGTAGAGCATCGACGTCACGATGAGGGCGTTGAGGCAGTTGAGCGGGACAGCGGTCAGGATGTACTCCGCGGGCATCATCCGGATGTACGAGGCGAGGATCGATGCGGTCACACAGCTCATCGTCATCATCGCGATCACGACGTTACGAGCCTGCGACATCCTCTGGAGCTGGAGCTTGGAGACAACGGGGGCCTCCGTATTACCGAGGAACATCATCTCGATCGAGTAGAACGTCTCGAACTTCGGCTGCCGGGTGACGAGGCTCAGACCGCGACCGACCCACTTGATGACCCATGGCAGGAAACCGATGTACGTGAGGATGTCGAAAATCGGCAGGATCAGGAGGATCGGGAGCAGCGCGGAGGTCACGAAGTTCACCGGCTGGGGATCGACGCCCTCCGCGCCGACCCAGTTGGCAAGTGCGAAGTTGATGCCCCGCCAGGCGACGTCGACGAGCTCGTTGAAGGCTGCAGCGGCCGCCTGGATGGCGGCACGGCCCCAGGGGAAGCCGGTGAGGATCCACGCGAGTGCCAGGTTGAGCGCTGTGAGGATACCGATGGACTTCCAGTCGATCTTCTTGCGGTCATGCGAGAAGAGGAGGCCGATTGCGAGGAATATGACGATTCCCGCGATGTTGAGTGCGAGATACATGAGAGGTCCTCCGAGGGTGGTTGCTGATGGGAGGGGAAGAGGCTCGTCCTGCCGCCTTGATCAGACCTGGGGCAGACGGCGGAGGGCGTCTTCGACGGTGTTCCAGAAGCGGCCGACGTCCAGGCCTGTGCCAATCCTGGTCGTGCACTCCGGGCTCGCTTCGGAGCGCATGTCGGCAACCGTCATGCCATAGGTGATCCGCCCGCGGATCTCGACATCGAGCGCTGCGCGCCTGGTCTCGACGATCGTCGAGTCGATGACGTACGCGACGGCGCACGGATCATGCGCCGGCGGATCGGGGAAGGACTGCTGATCCTGGTAGGCGGCGCGGAAGAAGTCCATGAGTCCCCCGATGGATCCTGCAAGTCTCGGGTTGGCTGCGCAAAGGCGTTCCTGGACCTCGTGGGTGCACAGCGCCCGGTGCGTGACATCCAACCCGATCATTGTCACCGGCCACGATTCGTTGAAGACGATGTGGGCGGCCTCAGGGTCGCACAGGATGTTGAACTCCGCCACGGACGTCGCATTTCCGGGACCGTGCGCACCGCCCATCAGGACGACCTCCTTGACACGGTCGATGACGTGGGGCTCGAGCCTGGCCGCCAGTGCGATGTTCGTCAGCGGTCCCGTGGGCACCAGGACGACCGTTCCGGGCTCTCGCGCCATGATCTGATCGATCATCCAGCCGACCGCATGCCGCTCGGGGAGTTCGCGGGTCGGTTCAGGAAGCTCCACGCCGTCGAGCCCCGTCCCCCATGGATCTCAGCCGCGTCGATCGCCTCGCGGACCAGCGGCCTACGGGCACCGGCGTGCACGGGCACGTCGGGGAAGCCCGCCAACTCGCACACCGCCCGGGCGTTGTACGTGACCTCGTCCAGACCGTGGTTGCCGCCGATGAGGTCCACCTCAGGGCTGCCGAGCGCCACGAGGACCGCGATCGCGTCGTCGTGCCCCGGGTCGCAATCGAGGATGATCGATGCTGCCACAATGAAACTCCTTCGTTCGCGCGGTTCGCCCCCCCCCGCAACGCATCCGCCTTCTTCGGGTCGCGGTTCCGGGGTCTTCGCGCCTTCCTCCTCGTCCCGCTGCCCTCGCAGATCGGTCGATGCCGACTCGATGCGCGACCTTGACGATCCGGTAGGCTCGCATGGACGTTGTAACATGTTTGGAAACGTTTCCACAAGAGGGTGTCATGCACGATCCCGAGAGCACGGCGTCGCCAGGCCCGCCGGACTCCTCACAAGACGTCGAGACGGCTCCCGCGAGCATGAGCCCTCGCCCGACCATCAAGGATGTCGCCGCACTCGCCGGCGTATCGCTCGGAACCGCCTCGCGCGTCCTGACGAACAGCCCGGCGACCTCCCCCGCGGCACGCGAGAAGGTCCGTGCGGCCGCCCTCGCCCTCGGCTACCGGGTCAACCTGCGAGCGCGCTCGCTGCGGACCTCACGGACGAACGCGATCGGTCTGATCGTGCCCGACATCCGCGATCCCTTCTTCGCCGGTCTCGCCCAATCCATCCAGTCGGAGGGGTTGGGCGACGGCATCACGGTCTTCATCGCTTCCTCCCAGGAGGATCCGGGTCAACAGGATCAGCACCTGCGAATCCTCCTGGAGGAGCAGGTCGACGGCTTGATCGTCGTCCCCCTCGGCGGAATGACGCCGATGCTCGAGCGGCTCGAAGAACAACGGATCCCGTTCATCACCGTCGACCGCACCCTCGACGGGCTCAAGGCCCCATCGGTGGACGCCGATCCTCTCCCGGGCGTGTACGCAGCGGTGGAGGCCCTCAGGGATCTCGGTCATCAGCGGATCCTCTATGTCGGTTCCCTACTCGACTCCCCGCCCGGGCGCGAGCGCCTCCTCGCCTTCGACAACGCCAGTGGCGCACTTCTGCCGGACGAGTCGCGCATGGTGATCGCGCCCCCTCTGGATGACGATGGCTGGCTCTCCGACCTCGATTCGTTCCTCGAGGACGGGGCCACCGCAGTCCTCTTCGGGCACCCCCGGCACGCTCTTCGGGCGTTCGGACATCTCCGCGGCACCGGAAGAGCCATCGGCGATCGGGGCGTCTCCCTCGTCTCCTTCGACGATCTCGAAGTCTTCAGCCTCCTCACCCCCGCCATCACCGCCATCACCCGGCATCCGGAGCAGCTCGCCGGTAAGGCGATGGCGATGCTGTCCGCCGTGATCGACGGGGAACGACCGGGCTCGCAGAGGATCGGGGCCTCGCTGATGCCCCGGGGATCCCTTGCCCCTCCAGCCGCCGGATGACCGCATGTCAGGAATGCTCAGTGGCGGAACCGAACCATCGCCCCTGAGGGCAGAGCGCCAAGCCGGACACGCAGTGTCCGGTCGACCACCGAACAGAGGAACCAATCATGGGACGCGTCATCATCATCGGATCCATCAACCAGGACATCACGATCACTGTCGATCGCCTGCCCGAGCCCGGCGAGACCCTGTCGGGCACATCGCTGATCCGCCGACTCGGCGGCAAGGGCGCGAACCAGTCCGCCGCGTCCGCCCATGCCGGCGCGCAGACCCTCTTCATCGGCAGGGTGGGGGCGGACCAGTCCGGGCCGGCCCTCCGCGACGAGCTGTCCTCGCACGGAGTCGACGTGTCGCACCTGCTCGTCGACGGGGACACCACCACGGGCATCGCCATGATCACCGTGAGCGCCTCCGGCGAGAACACGATCGTCCTGAACGCCGGCGCGAACGGGCGGGTGACCGCCGATCAGGCGCGCGAGGCCGTCGAACCGTCCCGTGAGGACGTCGTCGTCCTGCAGGGAGAGATCGACGCAGGGGTCAACGAGCAGGTGATCTCCTGGGCGCACCGGGCCGGCGCCCGTATCGTCTTCAACGTCGCCCCCGCCTACAGGGCCGCCCCGGAAGTCCTCGCCCTGGTCGACTGCGTCGTCGTCAATGAGACCGAGGCCGGGGTCGTCCTCGACCGCCCGGCGCCGAGAGATGCGGACAGCGCCCTCGACGCGGCGACCGCACTCGTGGACCTGGGGCCCCGCCTCGCGCTCGTCACCCTGGGGGAGCACGGTGCGGCATGGTCGGACGGCGACCGGAGCGAGCACGTGCCCGCTCTCGACCTGGGCCCCGTCGTTGATACGACCGGGGCCGGCGATGCCAGTGTGGGCACGCTCGCAGCCGCCCTCGCCACCGGATCGGACTTCCCCGGGGCCGTCGAGGCGGGGATGCGCGCCGGATCGACCGCCGTCCTCGCCGAGGGCGCGGCCGCCTCCTACGCCGGGATCGAGCCCTTTCGGGCCTTCTGAGGGAGTTCGGGACCGGGGCGGGTCGTTCCCGGGGTCGTTCGGCGGTCTCGTCCGGTCTGGCGGGTCGCCGGGGCGCGGGCCGGCCTCGTGGGCTGTGCGGGGTCCGGCTCGGACAGGTGGCCCGGAGGCGTCCCCGGGATGCCCCCGGGCGAGCGGCGACGTCCGCGTCCGCGCGCACCGGCCCGGGAGGTCCGACGCACGCGACGCAGCCCACGAGGCGGCAGTCATCCGTGAGAGGTTGACACCTCCTGGGTGAGAGCGCACATCCGATGCATTGCTCCCCACCGCCCAACCGGGGATGAATACCCCGCCGCCCTGCTCGAGGAGGTCATCGCGTTCCGCGGGCTTCCCACGGCCACTACGACTGGGAGCAGAACCGTCGATGCTCCGCCCAGGCACGGCAGTGGCGACTCGACGGGACGACCGTGGTGCTCCGCGATCTCAAGTACTCTTTCCACCCGACCGCCGAGGGAGTCCCGGCGAAGGATTCATGCGGGCACAAGATCCCCACGGGGCCGGGCCGGGAGAAGGGCATCGATGTCCTGGTCGCCCCGACCTGCCCGCGCCGAGCGCTGCTCCCCGGCGTCGATCCGGTCATCCTCGCCTCCGGGGACACCGACCTCGTACCGACCCTCAACGCCATCGTCGACATGAGACCCGAGAACCCCGCCGTGGCCAGGGTCGAGACCGCGAGCTGGTTCAACAGGAGCGCCCGCAAGGAGGGCAACCCATCCGGCGGGAGCCTGAGACCGGATGGGGGCAGACGCGTCTGGAACACCAATCTCGATCGCGGGTGCTTGGAGGCATCGCCGGACCGGAACGACTACTCCTGAACGACGCGTCGGGGCCGGCCCCGGCGTTCACCAATCACCCCGGCAGAGGACGCACCGGGCCCGCACACACAGGATCGGCGGGCCCGGCGATCTCACACCCCGTAGCGGCGCTTGGCCTTCTCGAGCGCCGACACATAGCCGGAGCGCTCGTACTCGTCGATGGGGGCGTCGGACGGCACGGCGAGCATGCCCCGCGCCCGGGCCAGGCTCAGCCGGTTGCGGCCGAGATAGCGGCGCAGACCGTCGACGAGCTCGGCGGCGTAGCCGGCGCCGTGGCGGATCAGCGCCGAGGTGGTCATCACCACGTCGGCGCCGGCCAGCAGGGCCTTGATCACATCGGCCGAGGTCTCCACGCCGCTCGTGGCGGCCAGCGAGGCCCCGACCCTGCCGTGCAGCACCGCCAGCCAGGTGCGGGGCAGGCGCCCCTCGTCGGGCCTCGACAGCTCGAAGCCCGAGACGACCCCCTTGCGGTGGATGTCGATGTCCGGCTGCAGGAAGCGGTTGAACAGCACCAGCGCATCGGCGCCGGCCTCATCGAGGCCGCCGGCCATCCGGCCGAGATTCGAGAAGTACGGCGAGAGCTTCACCGCGACCGGCACGGACACGACGTCCTTCACCGCCTGCAGGATCTCCAGGTGGCGCTCCTCGACCTCGGCGCCGCTCATCGACAGATCGCCGGGCACGAAGTAGACGTTCAGCTCGATGGCCGCGGCGCCGGCGTCCTGCATCCGGCGGGCCGTGGTCGTCCAGCCGCCGCTCCTGGCCCCGTTGAGGCTGGCGATGAGCGGCACCGACAGCGCGTTCGCACCCCTCTCGAGCAACGACAGATAGTTGCCGGTCTCGCCCAGCTCGTTGCTCGGCGGGGTCGGGAAGAAGCTCAGCGCCTCGGCGAAGCTGTCGGCGTGCTCCTCGGCCGCCTCGACGAGCCTGGCCTCCTCGTGCCGCAGCTGCTCCTCGAACAGCGAGAACATGACGATCGCGCCGACGCCGGACTCCTCCAGCTCCTTCATCTGATCGACCGACTGCGACAGCGGCCCCGCCGAGGCCACCAGGGGCGAGGGCAGGCGCAGGCCCATGTAGTCCGTCGACAGCTCGGTCTCGGCCGGCATGTTGACCTGGACATTCAACTGGTCAGCGGCCATGAGCAGATCGGTGGCGCCGTTGCCCGCCGCCGATTTGGCGGCGGCGGACGCTGCGGCGGCCCTCAGGGCCTCGTCGAACTCCACGGCCATCTCAGGACTCCCTCCGGGCGCCGGAGGCGAACATCTCGGCCGGCCGCGAGGCCATCTCCTCGTAGTCGGCCCAGCGACGGTTCACCTGCTCCTGCGCGATGTCGGTGAGGCGCTTGGCCTCGTCCGGGTCCTTGGTCATGAGCATCTTGAAGCGCAGCTCGTTCTTGCGGTACTCCACCAGCGGGATGCGGGGACGGGCCGAGTCCAGCAGGAACGGGTTGCCGCCGGCGTTGCGGGTCTCGGGGTTGTACCGGAACAGCGGCCAGTGGCCGGAAGCCACCGCCTTGTACTGCTGCTCCAGACCGAGGCGCATGTTGAAACCGTGCGAGATGCAGTGGCTGTAGGCGATGATCAGGCTGGGGCCGTGGTAGGCCTCCGCCTCGCGGAAGGCCTTCAGCGTCTGCTCCGGGTCGGCGCCCAGGGCCACGCGCGCCACGTAGACGTCCCCGTAGGAGACGGCCTGCATGGCCATGTCCTTCTTGTTCGTCACCTTGCCGGCGGTGGCGAACTTCGCCACCTGGCCCATCGGCGTCGACTTGGACGCCTGGCCGCCGGTGTTCGAGTACACCTCGGTGTCCAGCACGAGCACGTTGATGTCCCGCCCCGAGGCGAGCACATGGTCGACGCCGCCCGAACCGATGTCGTAGGCCCAGCCGTCGCCGCCGACGATCCACACCGAGCGGCGCAGCAGATCGTCGGCGACCGAGCGCAGGTCCTCGATGCGGACGCGAGTGGCCTCATCGACCGACGGGTCGGCGGCAATGGCGGTCAGCCGGCCCTTGAGGGCCTCGACGCGCCTGGCCTGGGCGCGCAGCTCGGACTCGAAGGACTGCTCGGCGCCCAGCAGCGTCTCGACAAGATCGTCGTCGCCGATCACCGGACGCAGCTCGGACAGGCGCTGGCGGGCCAGCTCCTGGTGCAGATCGGCCGCCAGGCGCATGCCCAGGCCGAACTCGGCGTTGTCCTCGAACAGCGAGTTGCTCCAGCTCGGGCCGCGTCCCTCGGTGTTCTTCGCCCACGGCGTGGTCGGCAGGTTGCCGCCGTAGATGGACGAGCAGCCGGTGGCGTTGGCCACCTGCGCGCGGTCGCCGAACAGCTGGGTGAGCAGTTTGAGGTACGGCGTCTCGCCGCAGCCGGGGCAGGCGCCGGAGAACTCGAACAGCGGCTCCAGGAACTGGGTGCCGCGCACCGAGCCGAAGTTCACGCGGGTGCGCTGCGGGTTGGGGATCTTCTGGAAGAACTCGACGTTGGCGCGCTCATCGGTCCGGTCGAGAACGGCCTCCAGGTTGATGGCCTTGCGCTGGGGCCGGCCGATCGGATGGACCGGGCAGGCCTCGACGCACAGGCCGCAGCCGGTGCAGTCCTCGGCGAAGACCTGCAGCGTGTAGCGCACGTCGGGCAGGCCGGCGGCGTCCAGCGGCATGGACTGGAAGCTGGCCGGGGCGTCGTCCAGCACGCCCGGCTCGTAGTACTTGGCGCGCAGCACGCCGTGCGGGCAGACGAACGAGCAGTTGCCGCACTGTATGCAGTTCTCCTCGTCCCACACCGCGATGATCTCCGACACGTTGCGCTTCTCGAAGCGGGTGGTGCCCGAGGGGTACGAGCCGTCGGCCGGCACCTTCGAGACCGGCAGGGTCTCGCCGCGCTCGGTCATCATGGCCGCGGTGACGTCCTTGACGAAGTCGGGCGCCGAGTCGGGCACGGGCGGCAGATAACCGGTCGTGCCCGTGACCCGGGCCGGCATCTCGATCCGGTGCAGGTGCTCCAGGGCGGCGTCGACGGCGGCGTGGTTCTTGTTCACGATGTCCATCGACTTCTTGGCATAGGTCTTGGTGATCGAGTCCTTGATGGCCGCGATCGCATGGTCGGCGGGCAGGACGCCCGAGATCGCGAAGTAGCAGGTCTGCAGCACCGTATTGGTGCGATTGCCCAGGCCCACCTGGCGCGCCACGGCTCCGGCGTCGATCGCGTACACCTGCAGATCCAGGTCGATGATCTTGGCCTGCATCGGGGCGGGCAGGCGGTCCCAGACCTCCTCGGCCGGGTACGGCGAGTTGATGAGCACCATCGCGCCCTTGCGGGCGAAGACCAGCACGTCGATGCGCTCCAGATCGGCCCAGTGGTGGACGCCGATGAAACCGGCCTGGGTGACCAGGTAGGGGGCCTTGATCGGGTCGGGCCCGAAGCGCAGGTGGCTGGTGGTGCGCCCACCGGACTTCTTCGAGTCGTAGACGAAGTAGCCCTGGGCGTAGATGCCCGGTTCGTGCCCGAGGATCTTGATGGTGTTCTTGTTGGCGCCGACGGTGCCGTCCGAGCCGATGCCGTAGAAGACGGCGCGCCGGGTGAGCGGGTCCTCCAGGTCGACGCTGTCGTCCCACGGGATCGACAGGTTCGTCACGTCGTCGGTGATGCCGATGGTGAAGCGGCGCCTGGGCCTGTCCTTGGCCAGCTCGTCGAAGACGGCCGCGCACATGCCGGGGGTGAACTCCTTGCTCGACAGGCCGTAACGCCCGCCGATGACGACGGGCAGGTCGGCTCGCTCGCCGGCCGAGTAGGCCTCGGACAGCGTGGTGGCCACGTCCAGGAACAGCGGCTCGCCGTTGGAGCCGGGCTCCTTGGTGCGGTCGAGCACGGCGATGCGCCTCACGGTGGGCGGCAGCGCGGCCAGCAGCTGGGCGGCCGGGAACGGGCGGTACAGGCGCACGACGAGCAGGCCGACCCTGGCGCCCTGCTCGTTGAGCCTGGTGACGGTCTGCTGGACGGTCTCGGCGCCCGAGCCCATGACGACGATGACGCGGTCGGCGTCGGGGGCGCCCAGGTAGTCGACCAGGTGGTACTGGCGGCCGGTCAGCGCCGCGAAGTCGTCCATGGCCTCCTGGACGATGCCCGGGACGGCGTTGTAGTACTTGTTGGCCGCCTCGCGGCCCTGGAAGTAGACATCGGGGTTCTGGGCGGTGCCGCGGATGAACGGGTGCTCGGGGCTCAGGGCGCGCTCGCGGTGCGCGCGGATGAGCGAGTCGGGCACCATCCGGCGCAGCTCGTCGTCGGTGAGCTGGATGCAGGTGTTGAGCTCGTGGCTGGTGCGGAAGCCGTCGAAGAAGTGCATGAAGGGCACGCGCGAGCGCAGCGTGGCGACCTGGGCGATGAGCGCATTGTCGTGGCACTGCTGCACGCCGGTCGAGCACAGCATGGCCCAGCCGGTCTGGCGGCAGGCCATGACGTCGGAGTGGTCGCCGAAGATCGACAGGCCCTGCGTGGCGAGCGAGCGGGCCGCCACGTGCATGACCGTGCTGGTGAGCTCGCCGGCGATCTTGTACATGTTCGGGATCATGAGCAGCAGGCCCTGGGAGGCCGTGAAGGTCGTGGACAGCGCGCCGCCCTGCAGGGCGCCGTGCAGGGCGCCGGCGGCGCCGCCCTCGGACTGCATCTCCATGACGTGCGGCACCTGGCCCCAGATGTTGGGGCGGTCCCCGGCGGCCCACTCGTCGGCGAGCTCGGCCATCGGCGAGCTCGGGGTGATCGGGTAGATCGAGCAGAGCTCGTTGATGCGGAAGGCGACGTCGGAGGCCGCCGTGTTGCCATCGCAGATCAACTGGTTGCGCCGGTCGCGCTCCTCGCGGGTCTCCTGGACGCCCTCGGCGGCGTCGCGGGACCGCTCGGCGGCGTCGACGGGCGAGGGCGTGGCGCTGGCGGCCTCGCCCGTGGGGATCGAGTCGTCGGCGGGCATGCCGCTCGAACCGGGGATCGGGCCGCGGGTCGTGGTTGTCGTGCTCATGGCGATCACTTCTCCGGAATCATTTCGATGGCGTGGGCCGGGCACTGCTCGAAGCAGGTGCCGCAGCCGGTGCACTTCTCGTAGTCGAAGCGGTAGCGGTGGCCCTTGCCGAGTTTGATGATGGCGTCCTCGGGACAGGAGCCGAAGCAGCCGTCGCACTCGAAGCAGTTGCCGCAGCTGAGACAGCGGCGGGCCTCGAAGACGGCCTCGTCCTCGGTCAGGCCCTTGACGACCTCGCCGAAGTCGACGACGCGCTCGCTCGGGTCGAGCTCGGCCTGGACCTCGCGCGGGTGGTCGCCGAAGTACCACAGGTGCAGGTCGTCGAAGTGGACGATCGGGTGCTTGACGCGCGGAGCGGGGTTCTGGCGGTTGAGCCAGGTGTCGATCTGCTTGGCGGCGCGCTTGCCGTGGCCGACGCCGACGGTGACGGTGCGCTCGGAGGGAACGGCGTCGCCGCCGGCGAAGATGCCGGGCACGTCCGTCATGAGCGTGGCGGGGTCGACGCGCACGACGTCGCCGTTGAACCGCATGCCGGGGATCTTCTGCAGGAACCCGGTGTCGGCGACCTGGCCGACGGCCATGATGACGGTGTCGGCCGCGAGCTTCTCGAACCTCCCGGTGCCGTGGGGCCTGCCGGCCCCGTCGAGCTCCATGACCTCGACCTCGATGCCCTCGGCGTCCATCTGGTTGATGGTCCGCAGCCAGTGCACCTGGACGCCCTCGCGTTCGGCCTCGTCGAGTTCCTCCTTGTGGGCAGGCATCTGCGCCTCGGTGCGACGGTAGATGATCACCGCGTCCTCGGCACCCAGGCGGCGGGCCACGCGGGCGGCGTCCATGGCGGTGTTGCCGCCGCCGTAGACGGCGACGCGGCGGCCGATGACGGGCTTGTCGCCGCTGGCGACGTCGCGCAGGAACTCGACGGCGTCGACCATGCGGCCGGCGTCCTGGCTGGGGATCTCCACGCGACGCGACAGGTGGGCGCCGACGGCGACGAAGACGGCGTCGAAGTTGCCGCCGCTCTGCTCGGCCATGAGGTCCTCGACCGGGTGATTGAGGACGATCCTGACGCCCAGCTCCTCGATGCGGGCGATCTCGGCGTCGACGACGTCGCGCGGCAGGCGGTACTCGGGGATGCCGTAGCGCATCATGCCGCCCGCCTTCTCGCCGGCGTCGTGGATCTCGACCTCGTGGCCGAGGCGGGCCAGATGGTAGGCGGCGGACAGCCCGGCCGGTCCGGCACCGATGACGAGGACGCGGCAGCCGGTGTTGTTGCGGGGGCGGTTGAACCTCCAGCCGCGCGCGATGGCCATGTCGCCCAGGTAGCGCTCGACGGAGTGGATGGAGACGGCCTGGTCGAGCTCGGCGCGGTTGCAGGCGGTCTCGCACGGGTGGTAGCAGACGCGGCCGTGGATGGCCGGGAACGGGTTGTCGCGCACGAGCTGACGCCAGGCGTTCTCGGGACTGGTCTCCTTGACCAGGCGCAGCCACTCCTGGCAGTTCTCCCCGGCAGGGCAGGCGTTGTTGCACGGCGGCAGCAGATCCACGTAGATCGGCATGCGCGTGCGGATCGGCCCGACGCGGCCGGAGCTGGTCGCAAGATCGGGCAGCATTGTGATGTCGCGACGTTCGGTGGTCATGGCGAACCTTATTCCTCTACCTCGGCTGAGCGGGACTCCACGGTGAGCGGGGCCTCGGCGAACCCGCGCCAAGAACCCACGAGCAGACGCAGGGCCCCGGCCACTGACTCTCCGGCGAGCCTGTGCCGGGACGGACCGAACCCTGACACAGGCAACGGACCGGTCTGGTCCCAAACTACATCAGAACGCGCGGGATGTAACCCCTGACGGGGGATTCGAAGCATTCTCTCCAGCCCGCTGGGGGCCGTCCCCGGCCCGATCAGCGCACCTCTGAACCATCCCTCCCGAACCATGGCCTCCTCGCCGGTCCTCCAGCGGCACCGAGGCGCTGTCCTGGTGAGACCCGGTTCCGGTGAGGCTCGCCTCAATTCTCTCAGTGCCGCTCGCCCGCGGCACCGGCAGCGGACCGGCAGCGAGAGGGGATAACCCATGGCTAGGCCCTCGCGGACGCACCGCGATGAAGGTGAGGCTCGCCTCATAGCAATTCAAGAATTGCCCGTCCCTGGAAACATCCGCGGATGAACCGCTGAGAGTTCCGGCGGTCGCAGCGCCCCCTGTTCTCGCCTGCCCGGCCGGCACATCGAAACGGCATGAGTCAGGAAGCGGGGACCGGAGGACAAGACGTCCTGCCGGGCCCCTCTATGTCTCTATGTCGAAGGATCGGTGAGGACCCCGCGCCTGCGACCGACGTGGTTCGGGATCATGTCAGTGAGGCTGCGAGCATCCCGAGTGTCACCGCCACCAGTCCGGCGACGGGCGGAAGATATTTCCGGGGGTGGCGGAGCACTTCTCTCTCGGACTTCCACGAGGTGACGGGCAGGAGTCTCTCCAGCATCCACGCGACGAGTGCAGCCGCCGCGGCGCAGACGGCGGATTCCGCGCAGACGACGAACGCCCTCGTTCCTGCACGGATCAGCATGATGCCGGCCGGGGCCTCGCTCAATGCGTAAAAGACGCAGACACCCAGATAGTACCGCGCGAAGACCATGTCCGACCTGGGGGCAGCGACGATCACCGAATAGGTGCCGGGGTTCCGTGAGAAGTACGAGTTGAGAGGGGTGTTTGCGGTGACGACGGCCATCCCCAGAGGAGAAGGGACCCCTTGGTCGATCATCGTGGCGGTGAAGACGGCGCTCATGACAACGAGGCCGATGGTGTTCGCGAGCGCCATCGTACTGGATCGCAATTCTCCGAGCAGAATGCTGGAGCCTGCGGCCACGTGTCTTGCGGCTTTGAGCGGGATGCCGAGGTCGCGAACCACGACAAGGCCCGCGGTCGCCGAGACCACGATGAGTACCGCGCCGATACCGGCATGCCTGGTTCCGAGAGCGGCAGAGGCGAGCAAGACCACCAGCAGGGTCGCTCCCGTGCGTCTTGTCGTGGCGGACAGGGCGAGAACGGACATCATCGCTGATCCGACTCCGAACAGGGCCGCGCAGCAGATCTCCCCGGCGTCGGGGCAGTCCGTTGACAATGCCGCGAACAGCGTGATCGGACACGCCACGTCGAGCGCCAGAACTCCCGCGGCGATGAGCGCGGTCTGACGGATGAGGATGGTCTCCCTGATCGGGAATGCTCGCAGGACCGCCCATTTCTGTGTGCTGATCCAAGTCCTGTTGATCGTTGACGCCGCCCCCAACGAGGCCACGCACAGCGATGCAATGACGACCCCCATTCCCACGTGGATCCTGATGTTCAGGGCGAGAAACGCTGAAGCTGCACTCAACGAGGCCCCCGCAGCAGGGAGCGAACGGTGATGAACTGCCCGCTGAGCGCGATGAGGGCGCTCTTCCTATCCGATGAGCGATGCCACGTCATGGGGATCCCCTGGTGTCGGGAACGGGCCGTTGAGGACGCCGTTCTTCAGCACATGGATACGACTGCTGCATCTGGTGAAGGACTCGGCGATGTGGGAACTGAGAAGGATGGACTGCCCCTCGGCCCGAGCGGCCACGATGGAGTCGTAAAGGAATTCAGTTGCCATGAAGTCCAAGAAGTCAACCGGCTCATCGAGCAGCAGCAGGGGCACAGGGACGTAGAATGCGGTTATCAGGTTGGCCTTCTTCCGCGACCCGCTCGACAGCTCAGAGAACGCGGTTGCCCGGTAACCCTCGAAGTGGAATCCCCGTATCAGGGAGTCAAGCCTGGTCGCGTCATGCGGTATTCTGTACACTCGTTCGATGAACCGGATGAAATTGGACAGGTTCCACGTCGGGAAGGATGTGTCCTCAGTCAGACTCAGATACCGTTGGCGTTTGAACGTCTCGCTCCGGGGGCTGGACGGTTTCCCGTTGAGGAGGAACCTCTGGCAATCCATCATCCTGTGTACGGAGCAGATCGACTGCAGGAGAGTGGTTTTCCCAGCGCCATTGGCTCCGAGCAGTCCGACCACTTCCCCGGAGTGAATCTCGAGGCAGATGTCCTTGAGCACTGGGTGATCCCGCTCGTACCACGCCGCAAGGCCTTCGATCGTCAGCAGAGGGGAAACTGGTTCCATGGACATAATCTTCCGACGGTCACAGGGATTCAGATGATGAACCGTTTTCACGTCGAGTCCTGAAGTGATCCCGCGCAAGGTTGCAGCCCAGGGAAACGCCGCCCAGGACGAAGATCATCCCGACAATCAAATCTTGCGAACAGATGCTCTTCACCGCAGCAGCGATGAACACCATGACGAAGAATACCTTCAAATAAGAGCGACTGCTGTTGGACATCGAGATCATGCCCCTTTCCCAAGACGAATGAGCTGTTCTGAGGCCGGGGCCCCGTAACCTCCCATGATCGATCGAAGGTGCGGCGGATTCGCAAGCCGGAGAGCAGCCTCCGCAGAACCCGGGGGCTCGACAGGCGGGAACCCGCCGCGCCGGGCCGACCGTCAGCCCAGCCTGCCGAGGGCCTCGTCCAAGCGGTCGAGCTTGCCGGTCATCTCGCCGGTGAAGCCGGTGTGGATGTCGGCCTTGAGCACGAGCGAGACGCGCGGGCTCACGGCGGCCACCGCCTCGCAGGCGTCGTGGACGACCCGCATGCACTCGTCCCAGTCGCCCTCGATGTTCGTGAACATGGCGTTGGTCTCGTTGGGCAGACCCGACTCGCGGACCACCCTGACCGCGGCGGCCACCGCATCGTGCACATAGCCGTGGGCGTCATCGCCGTTGGAGGGGCTTATCGAGAAGGCAACGAGCATGCCCCCGAGTCTATTGCGCCGCGGCCGGGAGGCCACGGCACCGGGGGATCGTCCGTCCTGGACGGACGGGACCGCCGCATGACACAGTGGCGGTACAGCGAAGAGGCTCCACCCCCGCTCCCGCAGCGCCCCTCCGCCGGCCCCGCACCGGTTCCCAAGGAGGCATTCATGACCGAGTCGCCCAGGCATCTGCCCGGCAGGACCGATCCGGCGCGCCGCCGCGTCGGGACGGCAGCCCTCGTCGGCGTCGTCGCCGGCCTCTTCTCCGCCATCGTCAAGTTCGGCTGGGAGGTGCCCTTCCCGCCGCGCACCCCCGAGCGCAACGCCACCAATCCCCCGCAGACCATGCTCGAGCACTGGTTCGGCATGAGCGCGGAGCAGGCCCACACGACCGTGTCCTTCAACCTCAACGAGCTGCCGATCTACTCCTTCATCGTCCACTTCGCCTTCGCGATCGCCCTCGCGCTCTTCTACTGCATCGCCGCCGAGTACTTCCCCAGGGTCAAGCTGTGGCAGGGCGCCGCCTTCGGACTGCTCGTCTGGGTCGGCGCGCACCTGGTCCTCATGCCCCTCGCCGGCCTCGTCCCCTCGCCCTTCCCGTGGGTCGCCGGCGGCCAGAGCTGGTCGGAGCACTTCTCCGAGGCGCTCGGCCACGTCGTGTGGATGTGGTCGATCGAGATCGTGCGCCGCGACCTGCGCAACCGCATCACCCACGAGCCCGACGCCGAGTTCCCGATCAGGGCGGCGCGCTGAGCCACGCCCCCGGGCCGCTCAGACCCGCACCGCCGAACGCAGCCGCACCCGCCGATCGCAGGCCTCCACCAGGCCCGGGTCATGGGTGATGACCAGCGCCCCGGCCCCCGCCACGCCGGCCCAGGCGTCGCGCATGAGCGCCTCGGCCGTGTCGTGGTCGAGGTGCTCGGTGGGCTCGTCCAGGATGACCAGATGGTTGCGCCCGCGACTGACGAGCAGGCGGGCCATGGCCACCCGGCGGGCCTCGCCGCCCGAAAGGGTGGCGCCGGCCTCCCCCACCTCGCGGTCGGGGCTCATCGCGGCCAGGCCGGAGGCGTCGAGGGCGGCGCGCACCCGCTCGTCGGTGGCGTTCCTGTCACCGATGCGCACGTTCTCGGCGATGGAGGTGGCGAAGATGTGGGCGTCCTGGGCCAGGTAGCCGATGCCCGAGGGCGCGCTCAGGCGGCCCCCGCGCGGGGGGATGAGGCCCATGATCGTGGCGGCCAGGGTCGTCTTGCCGACGCCCGAGGGCCCGGTGACGGCCACCCGCTCGCCGGGGCCGACGCGCAGCCCGATGCCGGTCGCGACGAGGGGGCCGCCGGGCCAGCCGATCGACAGACCGTCGAGCACGAGTTCGCGCACGCCGTTGTCGGCGCCGGTCTCCCGGTCGCCGCGGCCGACGGGAGGCTCGGTCATGAGCGCCAGCACGCGTCCGAGGGCCGAGTGGGCGCGGGTGAGACTCTGGGCGGCCTTGATGAGATCGGCGAAGCCCTCGTTGAGCGCCAGGGGCGTCAGGACGAGGACGGCCAGCTCGCGGCCGAGCAGCGAGCCGTCCGCCACCGCGTGGGCGCCGATGAGCAGGCCGCCGACGATGGCGATGCCGCACATGAGCATCTGCCCGGCGGCGGCCAGGCCGCGCGTCCAGGCTGCGCGGCCCTCGGCGGCGGCCAGTCGGCCGTCGAGCTCCCGCAACCGGGTCAGGGCGGTCCCGGCGTCGCCGTAGGCCACCAGTTCGGGCGCGCAGCGAGCCATCCGGCGCACCTCGTCGCCGAGCCGGCCGCGCAGCGGGACGGCGGCGCGGTCGGCCTGCTCCGACAGCCTCTGACCGAGCCGGGGCAGGGCGAGGCCGGCCAGGACACTCGTCACGAACAGCAGCACGGCGGCGGCCGGCGAGAGGAGCCACAGGGCGGCGCTCGCGGCGAGGACGACCAGACCGGAGCTGACGAAGGGCACGAGCACGCGCACGACGACGTCCAGAACGCCCTCGACATCGGCCGTGACGCGCACGAGCAGATCACCGCGCCGGCGCCCCAGCAGAGTGGTACGGGCGAGCCTGGCGAAGACGGTCTCGCGCAGGGCGCTCTCCATGCGCAGGGCCAGGTCGTGGCCGACGAGGCGCTCGGCGTAGCGGAAGGCGCCCCGTCCGATGCCGAAGAAGCGCACCAGCACGGATGCCGCGAGCAGGTGCAGCACGGGCGGGTACTCGGCGGCGCGGCTGAGCAGCCAGCCGGCCACGCCCATCAGGCCGACGGAGGAGCCGCTCGCGCACACGGCCAGCAGGACCGCGGCGGCGAGCCTGCTGCGGCCGGCCGGCACCGCCTGGAGCAGGCGGCGCACGAGCCGGCCGGGCGTAGCGATGCGCCGTTCGCCCGCGTCGAGGTCGAGCAGCTCGTCCTTCCCGGAGGGCC
>NZ_CAUTOU010000010.1:0-44258 GCF_963539965.1 uncultured Propionibacterium sp. | reverse complement strand
CTCCGCCCTGGCCGGGGGCGACCTCTCCGGGCGCATCGACGACCTGCTCGGCGCCCCCTGGGACGACGAGCTCGAGATCTTCCGCCACGCCGGGGACGACGCACCGGTGCGGTGGCTCCACCGCGCGGGCTGAACGGCCGACCGCGCCGCCGCCGTCCGGGACCCGCCCGGACGGGCTTCCGAGGCCCGGTTCCCGATGGGCCCCGGTGCCGTTATGCTCGAGGGGTGGCCGACGTCGAGCAGCACGATTCCCCCCCAGACCCGCGTCGAGGCCGGGCGTCTCAGCCGTCCCGACGGCGAGCGCCTGCTGGTGCGCGCCTGGTTGCCGGCCGGTGAACCGCTGGCCGTCCTGCAGATCAGTCACGGCATGTCCGAGCACTCCGGGCGCTACGACCGTTTCGCCCGCGCCCTGACGGCGGCGGGCTGGGCCGTCTACGCCAGCGACCACCGCGGCCACGGCGGCACGGCCGGGCGCCCCGAGCGCGCCGGGGTCTGGCCGCGCGACGGGTGGTCCATCGCCGCCGAGGACCTCCACGCCGTCCACGAGCTGGCAGTGCGCCGCCATCCGGGTGCCGGGCAGTTCCTCATGGGCCACTCGATGGGATCGGTGCTGGCCCGCGAGTACGCGATGCGCTGGTCCGAGGGGCTCGACGGCATGATCCTGATGGGCACCGTGCCGAGCATGGGGCGCGCGGGCCCTCCGGCCCGCGCGCTGGCGCGGGCCGAGGCCAGGGTGCGCGGCTGGGACAGCCCCAGTGCCGTCGTGCACAGGCTGGGCTTCGCCTCGTACAACAAGGCCTTCGAGCCCGCGCGCACCAGGTTCGACTGGCTCAGCCGCGACGAGGCCGAGGTCGATGAGTACGTCGTCGATCCCTGGTGCGGTTTCACCTGTTCCAACGGTTTCTTCGCCGAAGTGATCAGCGGCCAGCTCCGCGTCCACTCGCGCAGCCATGTCGCCCTGGTCAGTCGGGACCTGCCGGTGCTCGTCACCAGCGGCAGCGCCGATCCGGTCGGGCGCGACGGGAGGGCCGTCGAAGAGGTCGTGGGGGAGTACGGCATCGCCGGCCTCACCGACGTCATCGGCAGGGTCTGGCAGGGCGCCCGCCATGAGCTGCTCAACGAGACCAACAGGGACGAGATCACCGCCTGCCTCATCGACTGGCTGGAGCGCCGCCGCACCGGCCGGATCTTCGACTGATGCGCCGGGCTCACCCGGTGGCGTTGTCGTTGGTGATGGCCACGGCCACGTTGTGACCGCCGAAGCCGAACGAGTTGTTCAGGGCGGCCAGCCGGCCCTCGGCAGGCAGCTCGATGGCCCTGTTCGCGGCGATGGTCACGTCCAAGCCGTCCTCGGGGTCGTCCAGGTTGATCGTCGGGGGTGCGATGCGGTCGCGCAGGGCCAGGACGGTCGCCATGCTTTCGAGGGCGCCGGCGGCGCCCAGCAGGTGACCGGTCATCGACTTGGTGGCCGTGACGACGACGTGATCGGCGTCGTCGCCGAGCAGCGAGCGGATGCCATGGGCCTCGGTGGTGTCGCCGACCGGGGTCGAGGTGGCGTGGGCGTTGATGTGGCTGATGTCGGAGGGGGCCAGGCCCGAGTTCTCGAGGGCCATGCGCATGGCTGCGATCTGGCCCCGGCCGCTCGGATCGGGCTTGACCATGTCATAGGAATCCGCGCTGATGCCGGAGCCCGCGATCGTGCCGTAGATCATGGCGCCGCGCGCCCGGGCGTGCTCGAGGGTCTCCAGGACGAGCATGACGGCGCCCTCGCCCATGACGAAGCCGTCGCGGTTCTTGTCCCACGGGCGGGAGGCCTTCTGCGGTTCGTCGTTGCGCTTGGACAGCGCCTGCATCTGGGTGAACGAGACGATCGGCAGCTGGTGGATGAGCGCCTCGGTGCCGCCGGCGACGGCGATGTCGGCGCGCCCGAGGCGCAGCGTGTCGAGGGCCAGCGAAATGGCCTCGTTGGAGGAGGCGCAGGCCGAGACGGTGGTGTGGACGCCGGCGCGGGCCCCGATGCGCAGACCGACGTTGGCCGCCGGCGCATTGGACATGAGCATCGGGACGGTGAAGGGGCTCACCCGGCGCAGGCCCTTGTTCCTCAAGATCTCCCACTGGCGGATCGTGCTCTGCAGTCCGCCGATGCCGGTGCCGACGAGTGAGGCGAGGCGACTGGGATCGGTTTCGTTCTCGGGCTCGAAGGTGAGGCCGGGGTCCTCCCTGGCGGGGGGGGCGGCTATGACGGCCTGTTGGCTGGAAGGTTCCATGTGCCGGGCCTGGGGGGGGGCCTGATGGTAGTCGACGTCCACGTCGACCTGCCCGGCGAAGCGCACGGGCAGGTCGACGGCCCACTCCTGCTCGATGGTGCTGATGCCGCTTCGGCCGTTGCGGAGCCCCTCCCAGGTGCTCGCAACGTCGTTGCCGAGCGGAGTCAGCGCCCCCAGGCCGGTGACGACGATGGCGCTCATGTGTTGTCCTCCAGTATGGGTGTTCGAGTGCGGAGTGAGTCGAGTGACGTGGATCGGTCGGCCGGTCCGCCTCAGGCCTGCTGGGCCTTCTCGACGTAGGCGACGGCGTCGGCGACGGTGCTCAGGCCCTTGACGTCCTCGTCGGGGATGTCGATGTTGTAGGCCTCCTGCAGGGCGTAGACGATCTCGACCATCGACAGGGAGTCGATGTCCAGGTCGTCGATGAAGCTCTTGTCGGGCTGGATGTCCTCGACCGGGACGCCGGCGACGTCGTTGACGATGTCGGCGAGCTTGGTCAGGATCTCTTCGTTGGTAGCCATGTCGGCCCTTTCTTGTCGTGGTGTTGTGGGAACGGGTCGGTTGTCGTCGGCGGGACGCCGATTCGCTCAGGGTATGACGACGATCTGGCCGGCGTAGGTAAGACCCGCGCCGTAACCGATGATCAGTGCGGTCTGGCCGCTGGTGGCCCGGCCCTCGCGGATCATACGATCCAGGGCGATCGGGATGGACGAGGCCGAGGCGTTCCCCATCTCGGCGATGTCGCGGCCCACGGCCACGTTCTCGGGCAGGTGCAGGTGGCGCACCAGCGCATCGGTGATGCGGTCATTGGCCTGGTGGGGCAGGAAGATGTCCAGCTCCTCGGGCCGGATGCCGGCCAGCTCGATGGCGCGGGCGGCGTGGCCGGTGACCTCGGCCAGGGCCCACTTGAACACCGTACGGCCGTCCATCGTGATGAAGGGGTAGCCGGTGTCGTTGCTCGCACCGGCGAGCCAGTTCTCGATCTGGATGGTCTCGACGTTCTCCGGCTTGGAGCCCCACACCGTCGGGCTGATGCCGGGGGTCCGCGACGGACCGATGACGGCCGCGCCGGCGCCGTCGCCGAAGATGAAGGCGGTGCCGCGATCGGCGATGTTGATCATCTCGGACAGTTTCTCGACGCCCACGATCAGGACGAGGCCGTCGTCGCCGGCATGACCGGCGCGGATCAGCGACTCGGCCAGCGCGACGCTGTAGCAGAAACCGGCGCAGGCCGCGGAGATGTCGAAGGCGGCCGGATCGGGGCAGCCGAGCTCGCGCGCCAGGTAGTCGGCCAGGGCCGGCGAGGGGCGGTGGTGCGAGACGGAGGCCACGATGATGGCGCCGATCCGCCCGGGTTCGACGCCGGCCATGTCCATGGCGCTCCGGCAGGCGGCGGCGGACATCGACAGGGGCGTCTCGTCCTCGGTGGCCCAGTGCCGCTCCTTGATGCCCGTGCGCTGCTCGATCCACTCCGGGGTGGAGTCGATCATCGTGCACATCTGCTCGTTGGTCACCACCCGGGAACCGCGGTAGGAGCCGGTGCCGAGGATGCGCGCGTACCGCGCGCCGGTAGAGGTAGCCAGTGTCGTCATGTTCGGGCCTCCTGGGCGGTGGCGGCGTGCCTCCGGCAGAAGGCCAGCGCCTCGTCGATCTGATCGGGAGTGTTGAGGGTGAAGAGCTCGACGCCCTTGAGACTGCGCCTGGCGATGCCCGTGAGGGTCTTGGCCGGGGGCAGTTCGAGCAGGCCGGTGGCGCCGAGCCCGCGCATGGTGTCCATGCACAGGTCCCAGCGGACCGGGGTGGTGACCTGGTCGACCAGACGCTGCAGGTACTCGGCGCCGGAGGCGACGACCTCGCCGTCCCGGTTGCTGAGCAGCCTGGTGGCCGGGTCGGCGGTGGTCATCGTGGCCGCCAGCTCGGCCAGCCTCGGCCGGGCGGGGGCCATGTGGGACGTGTGGAAGGCGCCGGCGACGGCCAGCGGGATGACCCGGGCGCGGGCCGGTGGATTGTCGCGGAGGGCCTGGAGCTGGGCCGCGGTGCCGGCGGCGACGATCTGGCCGGAGCCGTTGTGGTTGGCGGCGGTCAGGCCGCACTCGGCTATACGGGACAGGACCTCATCGTTGTCGCCGGCGACGACTGCGGCCATGCCGGTGGGCTCGACGGCGGAGGCCGCTGCCATGCCGCGACCGCGCTCGCGGATGAAGACCGCCGCCTGCCTCGGGTCGAGGACGCCCACGCCGGCGGCGGCGGTGATCTCGCCGACGCTGTGGCCGGCGGCGACGTCGGCCAACGAGAACAGGCCGAACTCGAGCCCCGGGGCCGCCACGCGGGCGGCGTGCAGGCCGGCGCCCATGAGCAGCGGCTGGGCCACCGCGGTGTCCTTGATCGTGTCGGCGTCGGCCGTGGTGCCGAGCCGGGCCAGGTCGAGGCCGGTGACCTGGGAGAGCTGGGCCAGACCCTCGGCGAAGGCCTCGATCTCGAGCCAGGGGGTCAGGAATCCGGGCGTCTGAGCACCCTGTCCGGGGGCGACGATCACAAGCATGGAATCCATCTTGCCCCGGAGACGGTGGGGTCCGCGGGTTCCATCCCGACGAAAAATGATACCGGATTCTTGTAGGGATCCCACAAATGATGGTGGCGTCGGCGCCGGTGGGCCGCATCGGGTTTTATCCGGACCGGGGAATTCCGTTCTTACCGGGGAGCCGTCGCCACGAGGCGGCCCAGGGTGATCCCCAGGTGCAGCACATAGGCCTGGCGCGGGTCGAGGGGATTCATCCCCGTGACCTCTTCCACCTTGCGCAGGCGGTAGCGCACCGTATTGGCGTGCACGAACAGGGCCCGCGCGGTGGGCTCGACGGCGCGGCCGTTGTCGAGGAACCCGATCGCCGTCGTGAGCAGCTCGCCGCCGGCATCGACCAGCGGCCGGTAGATGCCGTCCACCAGCCTGCGGCGGGCCACCGGGTGGCCGGCCAGTGCACGCTCGGGCAGCAGCTCGAGCGAGGAGACGACGCGCGGGGCCTCGGGCCAGGCATGGGCGACTCGCGAGGCCGACAGCGCGTTCTGGGCGGAGGACGTGGCCTCGGGCAGGCCGGTGACGATCGGGCCGACGATGATCGTGCCGTCGGCGAAGAACCCCTCGAGGCCCTGCGCGGCGCGCACCGGGGCCTCGGCGTCCATCAGCTGCTCACCGCCTATGATGACGATGATGCGCCCGCCCTGCTCGGAGGCGAGCACGGCGAGCTCCCGGGAGGCGGCGGCGTCGCGCAGGCCCTCCAGGTCGGGCTCGTCGGGGCGCGGCCCGGCGATGACGCAGACCGGGCCGCGCGTGTTCCAGCCGAGGGCCGAGGCCCGCGAGACGACCAGGTCATCGGCCTCGGCGCGCACGATCGCGTCGACGATGAGCGCCTCCATGCGCTCGTCCCAGCCGCCGCGCAGCTCGGCGGCGCGGGCGTAGATCTCGGCGGTGGCGAAGGCGACCTCGCGGGAGAAGTGGGTGATCGACAGTTCGAGGGCCGGGCGGTCCTCGGGCGGAACGAGCCCGCCGATCTGCTCGGCGACGACGTTGATCGTTGTGCGCACCAGGTCGACCGTCTGATGCAGGGAGACCTTGCGGGTCAGGGAGCGTGGAGCGGCATTGAACAGGGTGCCCGGGTCCGCTGCGCGCCCGGCGTCGGCGAACCACGCCAGGAAATTGTCGATGCCGGCGCGGGCGACGATGGTGATCCAGCTCCGGTCCTCGGCCCCGAGGCGCCGGAACCAGCGATGGTGGGCCTCCATGGCCTCGACCACTCGCGTCGTGAGCGTGCCGACCCGCTCCCTCAGGCCCGCGGCGATCTCGTCGCGGTGCTCGGGGGCCAGGGCGTGCCCGACGGGCGCGCCCTCAGCGCCTGATGCGAGCGTTGCCATTCCAGATGGCCCAGATCTGATCCTCGTCGGCGGGGATCGCGTAGTCGGTGAGGAAGGTGGTGGCCAGGGCGCCGCACGCCCAGCCGAACTGCATGCACTTCTCGGCGTCCCACCCCTTGAGCAGACCGTAGAGGATGCCGCCGACGGTGGCGTCGCCGCCCCCGATGCGGTCGAGCACGCCGATCGGGCGGGGCTCGGCGACGTGGAAGCCGCCGTCGTGCCACAGGACTGCGCCCCACATGTGCTCGTTGGCGCTGATGACCTCGCGCAGCGTGGTGGTGAAGTACTCGACGCCGCTGAAACGCTCGTGGGCCTCGGCGATCATGCTCTTGAAGCCGTCGATCTTGCCGGTCAGGCTCCTACCGCCGGCCTCGGGACCCCGCAGGCCGAGGGCCAGCTGGAAGTCCTCCTCGTTGCCGACGAGCACGGTGCACAGCTCCGCGATCTCGGTGAAGGCCGTGCGCAGTTCGGCCTCGCGGCCCTCCCAGAAGGAGGCCCGGTAGTTCAGGTCGAAGCTGACGGCCGCGCCGTGCTTCTCGGCGGTGCGGGCGATCTCCAGGCAGAACCGGCAGGTCTCAGGGCTCAGCGCGGCGACCAGGCCGGACATGTGGACCAACTTCACGCCCTCGGAGCCGAAGATGCGCTCCAGGTCGAAGTCCTTGACGTCCAGGATGCGTCCTACCTCGCCGGCACGGTCATTCCAGACGCGGGCGCCGCGGCCGCCGTAGCCGGAGTCGGCGATGTTGAACTGGTGACGGTAGCCCCAGGCGCCGCCCTGCGGGATCTCGGGGCCCTCGTAGGCCATGTGGCGGCCGGCCAGGTCGGACTTGATGATCTGGGCGATGGGGGAGTCCTCGACGAAGTTCGTGAGGACCTTCACCGGCTGGCCGAGACAGCTGGCGATGGAGCCGACGTTGGACTCTGCGCTCGTCACCTGGAGCATGAACTGGTTGGCGGCGTGCACCGGCTGGCCGGCGGCCGGGCTGATGCGCACCCCCATGCTGGTGGGGATGAGGAGGCTCCACCGGGCGTCTTCGCGCAGCTGCATTGCGTTGCCTTTCGTAGGGTTCGGCCTCGGCGCCGTCGCTGCCGGTCCGCTCCGGGTGGCGCGCCTGAACGGTGCCAGACTAACCGGCACGGCGGGCCGGTGCGGGCGGGTGCACCGTGTTGCCGGGTCGGGCCCGCCGTGGAACGGGTCACCTGGGTGTTCAGCGCTTGTGGACTGCGGCGATCGAGGTTGCGACGTGGTCCACATTGCGGCTGTTCAGGGCGGCCATGCACAAGCGGCCGTTGTCGAGGCCGTAGACGTGGAACTCGTTGCGCAGGCGGACCATCTCGTCCCTGCTCAGCCCCGAGAAGCTGAACATGCCGGTCTGGCGGGTGATGAAACCCATGTCCTCGACGCCCTCGGCCTCAAGGGCCCCGAGCAGGGCGGCGCGCATGCCGGCGATGCGCATGCGCATGCCCGCGACCTCGCCCTCCCAGCCGGCGCGCAGATCGGGATCGGTGAGAATCGTTGCGGCGATCGTGGCGCCCTGGAACGGGGCGTTCGAGTACAGGCTGCGAACGGTCCGGGCGAGCTGGGTCTTGACGCGGGCGGCCTCGTCGGCGTCGGCGCACACGGCGTGGATCGCGCCGGTCCTGCCGCCGTACATGGCCATGTTCTTGCTGAAGGAGCTGGCGACGAGGAAGCTCAGACCGGCCGAGGCGAAGGCGCGGACCATACCGGCGTCCTCCTCGAGGCCGTGCGAGAAGCCCTCGTAGGCCAGGTCGACGAAGGGCGCGAGTCCTCGGTCGGCGAGCACCTCGGCCAGCGGGCCCCACTGCTCGGGGCTCAGGTCGTAACCGGTCGGGTTGTGGCAGCAGGCGTGCAGCAGCACGACCGTGCCGGGATCGGCGGCCCTGATGTCGGCGAGCATGGCCTCGAAGTCGATGCCCTGGCCGGCGTCGTCGTAGTAGCGGTAGGTGCCCGTCTCGTAGCCGGCGTAGCGGAACAGCGAGTGGTGGTTCGCCCAGGTGGGCCCGGAGGCGATCATGCCCGCGTCCGGGGCGACCTGGTGGTGGTAGAGATCGGCCCCCAGCAGAAGGGCGCCGGTGCCGGACAGCGACTGGACGGTGGCGACACGGCCAGAGGCGACGGGCTCGGAATCGGCGCCGAAGACGAGCTTCTGGGCAGCCTCGTTGAAGGGCTCCCAGCCCCTCATCGGGAGATAGGTCCAGGGGTCGGGGTCCTCGGCCATTCGCCTCTGCACGGTCTCGACGGACTTGAGCAGCGGCACCTTGCCGTTGTCGTCCTGGTAGACGCCCACGCCGAGATTCACCTTCCGGGGATCGGTGTCCTGGTTGAACTGATCGGTCAGGTGGAAGATCGGATCGTTCGGGGCGGCTTCGAGCCCAGCGAAGATAGACATGCCTGTTCCCCTCCTTTCCGGGGCGAACGTTACCGGCGTCCCGCAGATGTTCCCGACACCGCACCCCGCGATGAGATCGGGGCTCGACCGGTTGTCCCCACTGGTCGTACCGGTCCTGGACGAGCCGATTATGCTGAGGGCTGGTTCGGTTTCGGCACATGGGGCCCCTCACGGGTTGGAAGATGGGGACAGCCCGTCGGCAGCGTTCGCCGCCGGGCAGCCGAGGTGAAAGGACGACAGCGTGATCCCTCGCGAGGAACCCGGACCCATTCTCAATGGCCAGCCCACGAGCCTGCCCGATACCGATCCCGAGGAGACCCGTGAATGGGTCGGGTCCCTGGACGGGATGATCGATGCCGATGGCCAGAACCGTGCACGCTATGTGATGCTGAAGCTCAACGAGCGCGCTCGCGAACGCCGCATCGGCGTGCCCTCGCTGGTCTCCACCGACTACGTCAATACGATCTCCGCCGAGCAGGAGTCGCCGTACCCGGGCGACGAGGAACTCGAGCAGCGCATCCGTCACGCCCTGCGCTGGAACGCCGCCGTCATGGTGCACCGCCAGCAGCGCCCGGGCGTCGGCGTCGGCGGCCACATCGCCACCTACGCCAGCGCCGTCCACCTGTACGAGGTGGGTCTGAACCATTTCTGGCGCGGCAAGGACTCCGACGACCGGGGCGATCAGATCTTCTTCCAGGGCCACGCCAGCCCGGGCATGTACGCCCGCGCCTTCGTCGAGGGCCGCCTCACCGAGGCCGATCTGGACGGCTTCCGCCAGGAGTACTCGCGCCCCCGCGGCGGGCGCGGTCTGCCGAGCTATCCGCATCCGCGCCGCATGGCCGACTTCTGGGAGTTCCCGACGGTGTCGATGGGCCTGGGCCCGATCAACGCCATCCACCAGGCGCAGTTCAACCGCTACCTGGAGAACAGGGGCATCAAGGACACCAGTCGCCAGCACGTGTGGGCCTTCCTCGGCGACGGCGAGATGGACGAGGTCGAGTCCCGCGGGGCCCTGCAGCTCGCCGCCAACGAGGGCCTCGACAATCTCACCTTCGTCGTCAACTGCAATCTGCAGCGCCTCGACGGCCCGGTGCGCGGCAACGGCAAGATCATTCAGGAGCTCGAGGCCTTCTTCCGCGGCGCCGGCTGGAACGTCATCAAGGTCATCTGGGGCGAGAACTGGGATCCGCTGCTGGCGGCCGATGCCGAGGGCGCGCTGGTCAACATCATGAACGCCACGAACGACGGCGACTACCAGACCATGAAGGCCAATGACGGCGCCTGGGTGCGCGAGCACTTCTTCGGCAGGGACCCCCGCACCGCAGCGATGGTCGCCGAGTGGAGCGACGACGAGATCTGGTCGCTGCGCCGCGGCGGTCACGACTACAAGAAGATCTACAACGCCTACAAGGCCGCCACCGAGTTCAATGGCGGGCCGACGGTCATCCTGGTGCACACGATCAAGGGCTACTTCCTCGGCACCCACTTCGCCGGCCGCAATGCGACCCACCAGATGAAGAAGATGGCCCTGGACGACCTCAAGGGCCTGCGCGACCGCTGCGGGATCCCGATCAGCGACGCCCAGCTGGAGGCCGATCCCTACCAGCCGCCGTACTACAAGGAGCCCGACGACTCGGACGCCATGGCGTACCTGTTCGAGCGGCGCCGCGGGCTCGGCGGCTTCCTGCCCGAGCGCCGTACCGGCGGCAAGACGCTGCAGCTGCCCGGCGAGAAGGCCTACAGGTCGATCAAGAAGGGCTCCGGCCATCAGAAGATCGCCTCGACGATGGCCTTCGTGCGGATCCTCAAGGACTTGATGCGCGAGAAGGACTTCGGCCCGTTCGTCGTGCCGATCCTGCCCGACGAGGCGCGCACCTTCGGCATGGACTCGTTCTTCCCGACCAACAAGATCTACAACCCGAACGGGCAGAACTACACGCCGGTCGACCACGACCTGATGCTCAGCTATCGCGAGGCCACCAACGGCCAGCTGCTGCACACGGGCATCAACGAGGCCGGCTCGGTCGCCGCCTGGACCGCGGCCGCCACCAGCTACGCCACCCATGGCCAGCCGATGGTCCCGGTGTACCTGTTCTACTCGATGTTCGGCTACCAGCGCACCGGCGATGCCATGTGGGCCGCGGCCGACCAGATGGGCCGCGGCTTCTACATCGCCGCCACCGCCGGCCGCACCACGCTGACCGGCGAGGGCACCCAGCACATGGACGGCCACTCGCCGATCCTGGTCAGTACGAACACGGCGCTGCTCAGCTACGACCCGTGCTACGGCTACGAGCTGGCCCACATCGTCGAGGACGGCCTGCGCCGCATGTACGGCGAGGACCCCGAGGACATCGCCTACTACATCACGGCCTACAACGAGCCGATGGAGCAGCCCGCCGAGCCGGAGGACGTCGACGTCGAGGGCATCCTCAGGGGCATGCACCTGCTCGAGGAGGGGTCGGTGGAGGGCGTCAGCCCGGACGCCCGTCGCGCCCAGCTGCTCGCCTCCGGCGTCGGCGTCCCGTGGGCCCTGCGGGCCCAGGAGCTGTTGAAGGCCGATTGGGGCGTCGTCGCCGATGTGTGGAGTGTCACCAGCTGGGGCGAGCTGCGCCGTGACGGTCTGGAGTGCAACGAGCAGGCCTTCCTGCACCCCGAGTCGCCCCAGCGCGTGCCGTTCGTCGCCCAGAAGCTGTCCGGTCGTCCCGGTCCCGTGGTCGCCACCAGCGACTACATGAAGGCCGTCCAGGACCAGATCCGCGAATGGGTGCCCACCGACTACGTCGTGCTCGGCGCCGACGGCTTCGGCTTCTCCGACACCCGCGCCGCCGCCCGTCGCGAGCTGCACATCGATGCCGTGTCGATGGTGGTCGCCACCCTGCAGGCCCTGGCCCGCCGCGGCGAGGCGCCCGCCGAGTGGCCGGCCCGGGCCGCCGGGAGGTACGGCCTGCTGGACGTCTCCGCCGCCGCGCCCGAGGTCGAGGCCGAGGAGCACTGAGCGCCGACCGACGGCTCCGGGCGGATCCTCTGCGGAGCCGCGCCGCAGGGCCCCGCAGGCCAGGACTGCGAGGGGTGGGCCTCGCGGCCGGTGACGGGGCCCTGCGGCGCGGACCGGTGGGGCGCCCGTCCGGCGCGCCCCGATGAGCACCGAGGGCCCCGCGTGTGGTGAAGTAGTGCCATGGCAGGCAGTACTGACAAGTCATCCACCTCGATGGGGGGAGCCGAACTACTCAAACTGCGTCCCGGCATGGTTGTTCAGGAACTGGGCTGGGACGACGACGTCGACGAGGATCTGCGCGCCGACATCATGGACGAGATCGATGCGGACCTGATCGAGGACGCGGTCGAGGCCGTCGACGCGGTCATTCTGTGGCAGCGCGACGACACCGACGTGGCGGACTCGCTGGTCGACGCGCTGCGCGATCTGTCCGACACCGGCTACATCTGGTTGCTGACGCCCAAGATCGGGCGGCCCGGCTACGTCAAGCCGATCGACATCTCGGAGGGCGCCACTGTCGCCGGGCTCACCGCCACGAGCGCCGTCGAGGTCTGTCCCGACTGGCAGGCGTGCAGGATCGTCCGTTCGCACACCGCGCACCGCTCCTGAGACGGACCCGCGTGGCGTGCCTGCCGACCGGCGGGCCGTGGCCGGGGACGAGCGCCCCGCCCGCTGCTCGCTCGCGGTGACAGGGCCCCGGGAAAATAACGAAATAACATTGAGTCCGCTCCACTCAAGGTGGAATAATCAGCATTGAGTCGAGGTTACTCAAGGTGAACGCGCTGATCCTGACGGATCGCGCGGGAACCGTGCCGCCGGGAGACTCCCGAGCGGCTGAGAGCACTAAGGACGGCGCACAAAATGAGCACCATGCTGTACAACCCCTTCCGCGAGATGGATCGCTTCTTCGACCAGGCCGCCAAGGCGGTGGCCCGCGACTCCCGCCTGATGCCGATGGACCTCTACCGCGACGGTGACAACTTCATCGCGAAGCTGGATCTGCCGGGCGTCGACCCGGCCAGCATCGAGGTCGGTATCGACGACCGCACGCTGACCGTCACCGCGGAGCGCAAGCCCGTCGAGATCGAGTCCGGGGACAAGAACCACTGGGTGAGCCGCGAACGCACCACCGGCAGCTTCGCCCGCCAGCTGACGCTGGGCGGCGGTCTCGACCTCGCCAATGTCAACGCCGACTACGCCGACGGCGTGCTGACGTTGACGATCCCGGTGGCCGAGGAGGCCAAGCCGCGCAAGATCTCCGTCAGCGGAGTGAACGCCCCGGCCCAGGTCGAGGGCTCCCAGGAGGCCTGAGCCCGTCGGGACGAGGGCGATGAACGAGCGGCGGCCCCACCGCCTCGGTGGCGGGGCCGCCGCTGCGCGCGACTGCGCGCGCCCTCGTCCACCGCTACAATCGCTGGGCGAGGGCGCATAGCTCAGTTGGTCAGAGCGCATCCCTTACAAGGATGATGTCGGCGGTTCGAGCCCGTCTGCGCCCACCGGCCGGCCTGACGGGGCGCAGCCGGTCGCGTCGGGAGAATCCGCGGTTCCGGGCTTCTCCTCACCCCGCCGGGCGGGTGGCCGCGGATGACGGGGCTCCTGCCGGGCACGTGCTCGATGGGGAACCGGTGGGCCGGTGCATGAAGATCTCCGGCACGACCGGGTTCTCCAGCGGGGCCGGGGCCAGAACGGATGCCCGGTGCATGGACGCACCGGGCGAACACGGCTGGTACGGCCCTCCCTGTCGGCGCGCCTCGTCTTGTCGGCTCATCTCGTCGGCACCGCCCCCCGTCGGCGATCTCGCGCGGCCCGGACCTCGGGACCGCGACGTCGGAGAGCCGGGCGGGGCGGCTGAGTTCTCCACGGCGTGGAGGAGCATCTGGTCGGACGCCAGCGCTGCCGCCGGCCAGCGCGACCGGGGAGAACGGTCAGTCCGTCCACATGGAGACGAGGACCTTGCCGGACCGCGCGCTGTCCCTGGCCGTCTCGAAGGCCTCGACGGCCCGGCCGGCGGGGAACGTGTGGGTCACCGCGGTGGTGATCCGCGGGTTCTGGTCGATGACGGTTATCGCGTCGTCGAACTCCGCGCCGTAGCGGAACGTTCCGACGCAGCTGATCTCCTTGGTCTCGAGCCGGGCGATGTTGACGGAGATCTCCTCGTCCGGAAGCGTCCCGACCTGGCACACCGTTGCGGACCTGCGGGCCGCGCGGATGGCCGGCTCGACGGCCCCGGGGGACCCCGAGCACTCCAGCACGACGTCGAAAGCCGCCTCCCCGGGGTCGTCCCGGCCCAGCTGGACCGTCCGGTCCGCGCCGATCCGCCGGGCGCGCTCCAAGGGGGCCGCCAGCATGTCGCTCGACGTGACCGAGCGCGCCCCGAGGATCCTGGCCGCGCCCGCCACGAGGAGCCCGATGGGGCCTGATCCCGACACGAGGACGTCCCGGTCCCTGATGCCGCCCGCGCTGCGGCCGGCGGTGTTCAACGCGTGCAGGGCCACCGCCAGGGGCTCGGCGAGCGCACCGTCCCTGAGACCGACGGATTCGGGGAGCACCCGAACCATGTGGCGCTTGATGACGACGTACTCGCTGGCTCCGCCCTGGTCGCGGGGGAGATTGGCCGCGCTGCCCATGTAGTGGCTGCCGGGCCACAGGTAGGGCTTGTCCTCGAGGCCGGCCGCGGGACGTCCTGGCGAGGCCGGGGCGATGGCGACCGGCGTGCCCGGCGCCCAGCCCCCGGACGGGTCCTCGTCGACGAGTCCGGACAGCTCGTGGCCGAAGCTGAAGGGCTCACGCACGGTGTTGGGGCCGTTGGCCCCCCTGAAGTAGTAGTTGAGATCGGACCCGCAGATGCCGACGTAGTGGATGCGGACGCGGACCTCGTCGGGCCCCGGTCGGGGGGGTGGGGAGTTCCTGGACCACCATGTTCTGCGGGCCGAGGATCTTGAGTGCTTTCATCATTGGTCCTTTCGGAGTCACCAGTCGGTGAGCGTGCCATCGGTGCCGCGGGCGACGGGCGGATGGGCGGGTTCGCAGGGATGGCTCCTGAGGACCTCCTCGTCGATGTCGACACCGGGACCGGGGCCTCGCCGGGGCTCGAGGCGGCCACCGCCGGCTCCCGGCCGTTCACAGTGGCGTCGCCCAACTCCGTGATGCCGTCGGCGGTCGCGACGCGGACGGTCACGTGGTTCCGTCCGGGGCCGGCGACGATGACGCCGATCGATCCGGTCCGTCATGATGCGCCCGCCTCCGGGCCCTTCCGGCGCCGGGCCTGCTGCTCCGGGCGCGCCGGCCGGTATGACCTGGGTGTCCCTCATCGCCATCGTTCGGTCCCCCTCGTCGTCGGCGTGGTCGGGCAAAACCATGATGTTTCTTACAAAGAAATATATTTATCACTTGCCAAAACATAGTGTTACTCTTGCAACGGTCCAGGGGCAAGCCGGTTCCGCAGCGAACGAGGGCGACGAGGCCCGATTCGACCGCCTGGTCGACAACGCCGGTCTTCAGCGCAGGGCCCCGTTCCACGGGTTCCCCGCCGAGCAGTGGGACGAGGTCACCGGGCCCAGCCTGAGCGGGGTGTCCCACGTGTCCCGGGCCGTCGCCCCGGCGATGGTGGAACGCGGTTCGGGCAAGACCATCAACACCGAGATGAACACCGCCCTCATCGACGATCCCGAGTCCGGCGCCCGGGTGGCCCGGCGCACCCCGGCCCGGCGATGGGCTGGGCCCGGGGAGCTCCTCGGGACCCTGGTGCACCTGTCCTCGCCGGCCTCCGGCTTCGTCACCGGGCAGAACATCCTCGTCGGCGGCATGACGTCGGTGCCGTGAGCCTGCGGGAGAACCGTCCGCAGAGGACGGGGAGGCGGGGTTGGGGACCCGGCGGGTGGGCGTCGACCGCCCCGCGGGGGAGCGGGAACCCGCCGGGCCGCCGACCCGGGATCACCTCGTGCGGCCGAGCACCTTGTCGAGGAACTCCTGCGTACGGCCCCGGGCGGGGTGCTCGAGCACGTCGGCAGGGGGCCCGGCCTCGACGATCGCGCCGTCATCCATGAACACCACCCGGTCGGAGACCTCGCGGGCGAATCCCATCTCGTGGGTGACGACCATCATCGTCATGCCGGAGGAGGCCAGGTCCTGCATGACCGCCAGCACCTCGCCGACCAACTCGGGGTCGAGGGCGCTGGTCGGCTCGTCGAAGAGCATCAGATCCGGCTCCATGGCCAGCGCGCGGGCTATCGCCACGCGCTGCTGCTGGCCGCCCGACAGCTGGGCGGGGTAGTGGTGGGCGCGGTCGGACAGGCCGACGCGCTCCAGCAGCTGGACGGCCTGGGCCCTGGCGCTCTCCTTGGACCTGCCGGCCACGCGTACCGGTGCGGCCATGACGTTGCCGAGGGCGGACATGTGCGGGAACAGGTTGAACCGCTGGAAGACCATGCCGATCCTGGCCCGTTGGGCCGCCAGCTGTCTGGGGCGCAACTCGTGCAGCCGTCCCCGGTCGTCCTTCGCGTAGCCCATGAGGGTGCCGTCGACCGTGATCGAGCCGGACTGGATCTCCTCGAGCACGTTGACGCAGCGCAGCAGCGTCGACTTGCCCGAGCCGGACGGTCCCAGGATCGTGCAGACCTGGCCGCGTTCGACCGTCAGGTCCACGCCTTTGAGGACGTGCAGCTCCTCGTAGAACTTGTGCACGTCGTGCACCTCAACCATTGCCATGTCCTGCTCCTACGGGGTCCACTCGGCCGGTGTCGAGCCCGGTGTCGTACGTGCCGCATTGACGGCGGCCTGACGGGACGTGCGCTGCCTGCGTCTGCTGCGGCGCGACAGCCGGCCCGGGCTCTGCGAGTCGCTGCGGCCGTAATAGGCCTCGATCTTCGACTGGAAGAACATGAGGACCGAGGTGATGACGAGATACCAGATGCCGGCGACCACCAGGAAAGGGATCGGCAGCAGTGTCTGGGAGCCGTAGTCGGTGGCCACCTTGGTGAGTTCCAGGGTGAACGGCACGGCCGTCACCAGGGAGGTGGTCTTCAGCATGGAGATCGTCTCGTTGCCGGTCGGCGGGACGATGACGCGCATCGCCTGGGGGAGCACGATGCGGAACAGGATCGTCCGCGGGCTCATGCCGAGCGCCTGGGCGGCCTCCTCCTGGCCCCTGTCGACCGAGTTGAGCCCCGAGCGGACGATCTCGGACAGATAGGCGGCCTCGTTCAGACCCAGACCCACGACGGCGCTCACGCCGGCGGTGAAGACGTCGTAGGTCCGGAAGCTGAAGAACTCCGGGCCGAACGGGACGCCCAGACTCAGGCGCGGGTAGAGCACGCCGACCAGGCCCCAGAAGATCAGCTGGGTGTAGATGGGCGTTCCGCGGAAGAACCAGATGTAGAAGGTGGCCACCCCGCGCATCACCGGGTTGTCGCTGCGGCGCATGACGGCCAGGGTCACGGCCAGGACGATGCCGATCGCCATGGCGGCCACGGTCAGGATCAGCGTCCAGCCGATCGCCCTGCCGATCTCGTAGGTGAACAGCATCGGGAGGACGAGACCCCAGTGGTAGTTCTCGTTCGTGATCAGGCCGTGCACGGCCATCGCGATCAGCACGACGATCACCGCGATGGCGACCCACCGGCCCCAATGGGGCAGCGGGATCGCGTGGATCAGCTCCGGGGCGTCGTCGGAGCGGGTGCCGACAGGCTCGTCGCTCATCCTGCGACCTCCGGGTTCACGACCGCCTGCTCGGCGACGTTGTCGCTGATGCCCCAGGCGGCGAAGATCTGCCTCAGCGTGCCGTCGTCCATGAGGGACTGCAGGGCCGCCTGCACGGCCCCGGTCATGGCCGGGTCGTCCTTGGCCACGACGACGCCGAAGGGCGCGGCGTCGGTGACCTCGCCGACGGTGGCGAGCGCGCCACCGGTCTTCGAGATCGCGTACTCGATGACGGGGGAGTCGGCCGACATGGCCTCGATCTTCCCGCCGGCCAGTGCCTGCGTGACGGCCTCCTGGCTGTCGTAGCGCTGGATGTCGGGCTGCACGTCGCAGCTCTTGGCCGTCTCGGCGACCTCGTCGTCCTCCACCGTGCCGGTCTGCACGCCGACCGAGCGGCCGCAGATGTCGGCCGGGTCGAACCCGGTCGGATCGCCGGTCTGCGTGGCCCAGGCGATGCCGCCGAAGTAGAACTGGATCATGTTGAAGTTGGCCTCGCGCTCGGAGGTGATCGTGAACGACGAGGCGCCCGCCTCGTACTTGGTCGGGATGGCCGGCAGGATCGAGTCGAACTCGGCGTTCTCCACGCTCAGTTCCAGGCCCATGCGATGGGCGACGGCCCCCATCATGTCGATCTCGTAGCCGACCGGGGTCCCGCCCTGCTGGAACTCGGCCGGGGCCCAGTACAGGTTCGACCCGATGGTCAGGTTGCCGTCGGCCGAGACCGACTCCGGCACGAGGGCCCGGACGGCCGGATCGGCCTGCACCGTCGACGTGTCGTAGCCCGTCGTGCCCGTCTCGTTGTAGTCGGCGATGACCGTGTTCGCCGACTGGCAGGCGGTCAATGGCACCGCGCACATCACCGCCAGGGCGGCGATGAGTCCTCTTGAACGCACGAGTCCTCCTGCTTGTGATGACGAATGGGTCCGATGCGGCGGAGCCCGGAACCCACTGATTATGCGCATACGCTGATAATTATCAACCCGATGGCTCCCGGGGCGGGCAGGCGTCGCCGGCGCGCCCGGCCTCCCGGGGGTGCCGTAGACTTGTCCGACGTGGCCCTGGATGAATTGAATGAACGGATCGCGCAGCTCGGCACGTCGCTGACGTCGATCGAGGCCGTCGTCGACGTGCCGTCCAAGAGGGAGCAGATCGCCGAGCTCGAGGTGGAGTCCGCGGCGCCCGATCTGTGGAACGACCAGGAGCACGCCCAGCAGGTGACCAGCAGGCTCTCGCGCTTGCAATCCGATGTCGAGCGCATCGAGGATCTGCGCGGGCGTCTCGACGACGTGCAGGTGCTCATCGAGCTGGCGGTCGAGGAGGGCGACGACGACACCGCGGCCGAGGCCGTCGAGGAGGTCGGCGCCCTCGCCGGTGAGATCGAGGCCCTCGAGGTCCGCACCCTGCTGTCGGGCGAGTACGACGAGCGCGATGCCCTCGTGACGATCCGCTCCGAGGCCGGCGGCGTCGACGCCGCCGACTTCGCCGCCATGCTGCTGCGCATGTACGAGCGCTGGTGCGAGCGCCACGAGTACGCCTACGAGGTCTACGACATCAGCTACGCCGAGGAGGCCGGCATCAAATCGGCGACCTTCACGGTCAAGCGCCCCTACGCCTACGGCACCCTCTCGGTCGAGCAGGGCACCCATCGCCTGGTGCGCATCAGCCCCTTCGACAACCAGGGCCGGCGCCAGACGAGCTTCGCCGGTGTCGAGGTGCTGCCCGTCGTCGAGGAGACCGACCACATCGACATCCCGGAGCAGGACATCCGCGTCGACGTCTTCCACGCCTCGGGGCCGGGCGGCCAGGGCGTCAACACGACCGACTCGGCCGTGCGCGTCACCCATCTGCCCACCGGCATCGTGGTGAGCTGTCAGAACGAGCGCTCCCAGATCCAGAACAAGGCGGCCTGCCTGCGGGTCCTGCAGGCCAAGCTGCTCGAGAAGGCCCGCGCCGAGCGCGAGGCCGAGATGAACGCCCTGAAGTCCGACGGCAACTCGTGGGGTTCCCAGATGCGTTCGTACGTACTGCATCCCTACCGGATGGTCAAGGATCTGAGGACCAATCACGAATCGGGCAATCCGGATGCCGTCTTCGACGGCGACATCGATGCCTTCATCGACTCGGGCATCCGCTGGCGGCGCCGGACCGAGCAGGAGACCTGACCCGGACGCGCGGTCCTGGCCCGGCGCGGCCCCTCGCAGCCCGGCGCGACACGCCGGGCGTGCCGGGCTGCCCGGCGCCACGGGCCGCCCGCCTAGACTCAAGGGCGACCGCCGCGGCGGCCCAGGCGGCCGCTCGGCGCTCCTTCTTCCCCAAGCCCGAGCCGGCAGGAAACAGCTGTGATCACATTCGAGAACGTCACGAAGATCTACCCGAACCAGACCACCCCGGCACTGTCGCACATCGGCGTGGCCGTCGACAGGGGCGAGTTCGCCTTCCTCGTCGGCGCCTCCGGCTCGGGCAAGTCCACCTTCCTGCGCCTCATCACGCGGGAGATCCGAGCCACCCGGGGCCGCGTCCTCGTCGATGGCCAGGACGTCGGCAGGCTGGGCCAGTTCCGCGTCCCGAAGCTGCGCCGCAGGGTCGGCATGATCTTCCAGGACTTCCGCCTACTGCCGGGCAAGACGGTCTACGAGAACGTCGCCTTCGGCCTGCAGGTGATCGGCCGGTCCGGCGCCGAGATCCGCGGGCGCGTGCCCGCCACCCTCGAACTGGTCGGCCTGTCGACCAAGGGCGACCGGTTGCCCGAGGAGCTCTCCGGCGGAGAGCAGCAGCGCGTGGCCATAGCCCGCGCCGTCGCCAACGACCCGCTCGTACTCATCGCCGACGAGCCCACCGGCAATCTCGACCCGGCCACCTCCATCGGCATCATGAAGCTGCTCGACCGCATCAATCGCCGCGGTACCACGGTGCTCATGGCGACCCACGACGCGACGGTCGTCGACCAGATGCGCCGCCGTGTCATCGAGATCGAGGCCGGCGAGGTCATCCGCGACCAGGCGACCGGCGCCTACGGCACCGCGTGAGGTCCGCGAAGCGCCCGTCCGCACACACAGACAAGGAGTCCGCCGATGCGCCATACCCTGCGTGAGACCTGGTCCGGCCTGCGCCGGAACATGTCGATGACCTTCTCGGTCATCGTCACGATGTGGGTCTCGCTGGCCCTGTTCGGCGCCAGCCTGATGATCATCGCCGAGGTCGATCAGCTCAAGGGCGAGTGGTACGACAGGATCGAGATCTCGGCCTTCCTGTGCAACCAGGACTCGGCAGCCAGCGGCGTCGGGGGCAACTGCACCGAGGGCCAGAACGTCACCGATGGCCAGCGCGAGGCCATCCGCGCCGTACTCGAGGCCGACCCGAACGTCGAGACGATCTACTACCAGACCAAGCAGGAGGCCTACGACGAGTTCCAGGGCGCCTACGGCGACAACCCGGTCAAGGACACGCTGAGCCTCGAGCAGATGCAGGAGTCCTTCCGCGTCAAGCTCAAGGACCCCCAGGACTACCAGGGCGTCGTCGCAGAGCTCTCGGTGCTGGACGGCGTGCAGGCCGTCCAGGACCTGCACACGATGCTCGACCCGTTCTTCCGCGTCATCAACGCGCTCAAGTGGGGGACGATGGGCATCGCCTGCGTGCTGCTGCTGGCCGGTGCCCTGCAGATCGCCAACTCGATCCGCATGTCCGCCTTCACTCGCCGTCGCGAGATCGCCATCATGCGCTTGGCCGGCGCGTCCACGACCTTCATCCTGTTGCCCTTCCTGCTCGAGGCCCTGTTCGCCGGCGTGATCGGCTCGGTCCTGGCCTGCGGGGCCATGGCGGGACTGCAGTCGCTCGTCGTCGACAGGCTCAGCTCGCAGCTGACCACGGCCTCGTTCGGCTGGATCGGCTGGGTTCAGACCGGCCGGGCGATGCTCGTCGTACTGGTCCTCGGCGTGGTGCTGTCGATCGTTCCGACACTCGTCGTCACCCGCAAGTATCTGCGCGTCTGATCGGGCCCGGCTGTCGGCTGCCCGTTCGGATGCGGGCCGTTCCTTGTAGTGTGGTGCCCGCACCGGGCCGGACGGGTCACCGGCCCACCCGTTCGGACAGAGCAGGACACCGGCGGAGGGAGCGAGCATGCCGCGCGAGAGGGGCGAGAGGATGATCGCCCGCAACAGGAGGGCGCTGCACGACTACTCGATCGGCGAGCGGCTCGAGGCGGGCATCGTGCTCACCGGCACCGAGGTGAAATCGCTGCGCGACGGGCGCGCCTCGCTGTCCGACGCCTTCGCCACCGTCGACGACGGCGAGGTGTGGCTCCGCCAGGCCAACATCCCCGAGTACTCCATGGGCAGCTGGCGGCGCGGGCACACCGCGCTGCGCAAGCGCAAGCTCCTGCTGCACCGCAAGGAGATCGCGCGCCTGGAGCGCCAGCTCGCCGGTTCGGGTCGTACCCTCGTGCCCCTGTCCATGTACTTCAAGGACGGTCGTGCCAAGGTCGAGATCGCCGTCGGCACCGGCAAGCGGGAATGGGACAAGCGCCAGTCGATCCGGGAGCGCGACATGAACCGCGAGGCCCAGCGCGAGCTCGCCGATCGGAACAAGAGGAACGGATGATGCCAGGATGTCGCCGGCCGCACCCCGGGACCGACGATTCGGACGGTGGGAGGAGCGCAGCGATGAGCGGATCGAGGAGGCACGGCGCCGGCCGGGTGCGCCGTACCGGCGCGGCTCTGGTCGGGGCCGTGCTGATGATCGCCGTCCTGCTGGTGCCGGGTACGGCGCGGGCGCAGACCTCCGACAGCGTTGATTCGTGGAACGTCACGTACGCGGTCGGTGCCGATGGTCTGCTGCACGTGTCCGAGACGCTCGTGTGGCGTTTCGGCTCCAGCTCGGGCCGCCACGGTATCACGCGCACGCTGCCCACGCGTGAGCCCTACGGCGCTGAGAGCGACAAGCAGGACGCCGTTTATGGGATCTCCGATGTCTCGGTGTCGAGCCCCGACGCGTCCGACGAGTTCACCACCAGCACCTCCTGCGCCAGGAGTGATCCTCGTGACTGCACCGAGACGATCAGGATCGGTGATGCCAACACTCGCATCACCGCGGCCACCGCGACTTATACGATCGGGTACACGGTTTCGGGGGCGCTGCGCAGTTCGGGCGACTACGACGAGCTCTACTGGGATGTCGTCGGCACCGAGACGCCCGCCACCGACCGGATCACAGTGACGGTCGACGTACCCGGGGGAGTCCAGGAGACCCGCTGCTACGCGGGCGCGGCCGGGTCGACCAGCGAGTGCACCAGCCAGTCCATCACCGGCGGCGAGGCTGTTTTCACCCAGAACGGCAAGGCCGCCGGTGAGATGATGACGGTCTCCGCGGAGATCACCGCCGGCCTGGTCTCCGACAACACCCCGCACCTGGAGAAGGCGGCCGTGTCCAATGCCACCAAGGCGTTGCGTGCCGGGCTCGTGACGGGCGGTGCCGGTACGGCTGCGGCCGTCGGCGGGCTGGTCGTGCTCGGGCGCCGTCGCCGCGATGAGCGTTTCACCGACGTGCCGCCGGGCACGGTGCCGACCGATCCGGGTACGGCGCAGGTGCGTCCTGACACGAAGGAGGACCGTGAGACCATCCCGGTGCGGGTCGTCCCGCCCGATCTGCCGGTGGCGGTGGGCGGTCTGCTCATCGACGGGCAGATCGGCACCCGCGAGACCTCGGCGGTGCTCGTCGACCTGGCCGTGCGCGGCGCCATCCAACTGCGCGCCGAGGATGACGGCGCCAAGACCTATGCGCGCCTGATCGATGCCTCACGCACCACCCAGCAGTTCGAGCAGGAGTTCCTGCGGGATGTCTTCGGCGCCAAGGCCCTCTCGTCCGGCGCCGGCCCGGGCGAAGTGGCTCTGCACAAGCCGGGCAGGCTGCTCAATGCCAGCCGGCAGCTCAGCCGCGAGGTGAACGACTCGGCGAAGGATCTCGGTCTGATGAGGCACAGCGGAAGGGTCGGCGGGGGCTCGACCGGCCCGCTTACCGGCAAGTTCATCCTCATCTTCACGATCGTCGTGTTCTGGGTCGCGGGAGGAGGGATGCTCCGCGCGATCACCAGCACGCTGTTCGGCGATGTGGGCCCGAGCACAGGTGTCCTGCTGGGGCTGCTGCTGGCCGCGGCCGTCTTCGGCGTCGGCGCCCGGCGCATCCACCGCAGGGGCCAGCGCACGGCCCTCGGGCGGGCCCTCACCGACCAGGTCGACGGCTTCTACGAGTACCTGAAGACGGCCGAGGCCGATCAGATCCAGTTCGAGGAGGGCCAGGACATCTTCAGCCAGTACCTCCCCTGGGCCATCGCCTTCGACCTCACGGACCGCTGGGCCCGGATCTGCGATCAGCTCGTCGCCCTGGGACGCATCCCCGACACCCCGCCGAGCTGGTACTACGGCGACCCGTTCTCCTTCCACCGCGGTTTCTTCATCGGGACGATGGTCGACTCCATGCGGACCGGTGCCGGGCCCGTGCCGTCCAGCGGCGGCTCGGGGTTCAGCGGCGGCGGTTTCGGTTCCAGCGGCGGCTCGGCCTTCAGCGGCGGCGGTTTCTCCGGCGGTGGCGGCGGAGGCGGCGGCGCGGGCAGCTGGTGACGTGAAGCGGGTGGGGAGCCGGGCCGGTGGTGGGTCGGCCGTGCCTTCCGGAGCTGATCCGATTCTGCGCTCCCGCGCCGGAAACACGGTGACCGGGTCGTTCTCCGCCGGTGAGCGATCGCGCAACGGGCGAGCACTCCCACGCGGTCGTCCCGCTCAGCGGGCCCGGCTCCCCGAGGGACGGCCGTGGGATCCCCACGGGCGGCGAGGACAACCGCATGAGTGAGCAGACGGCCAGCGGCGTCGGGCGTATCGAGACCCGGGGCATCGAACCGGTACCCGACAGCGAGCGCCGCGGCAGTCCCGCGGGCCTGTTCTGGGTGTGGTTCGGCGCCAATATGGGTGTGCTCGGCGTCATCATGGGTGCCGCCCTGGTCACCTTCTACGGGCTGGACGCCGTCCAGGCGCTGTTCGTGACGGTCATCGGCGCCTGCGGCTCCTTCGCGCTGGTCGGGTGGCTGTCGACCGCCGGCAGGCGCAGCGGTGCGCCCGGCCTGACCGCATCGCGCGCCGTCTTCGGGGTGCGCGGCAACTGGGGCCCCACGCTGGTCAGCTGGATCAGCTTCGTCGGCTGGGAGACGACCATGTGCACCACTGCCGGCTTCGCCCTGCTGGCCGTGCTCGAGATCAGCGGCGTGCCCGCCACGACGCCCGTCGTCGTCGTGTGCATCCTGCTCGTGGTCGTCATCGCTGCCGTCATCGGTCTGCTCGGCCATGCAACGATCATGTGGATCCAGAAGTGGATCACCTGGGTCTTCGGCGCCCTGACGTTGATCGTCATCATCCTCCTGGCCGTGACCGTCGACTGGTCCGCCGTGGGCGCCCTGCCGACAGGCGATGCCTCGTCCCTGCTCGGCGCCCTGGGCCACATCGCGGCCGGTACCGGCCTGAGCTGGGTCGCCGCCGGCGCCGACTACACGCGCTACCTGCCCCGCACGTCCTCGTCCGGACGACTGATCGCAGCCGTCGTCGGGGGCGCCGGCATCCCGTTGGTCGTTCTCATCACAATGGGCTCCCTCATGGCCGGTTCCGATCCCGGGCTCGCCTCCGCATCCGATCCGGTCGCCGCCATCGGCGCCAGTCTGCCCGTCTGGATGCTCGTCCCCTATCTGCTGGCCGCGGCTTTCGGCCTCATCGCGGCGGCCGATCTGTCGTTGTACTCCTCGGGCCTGAACTTGCTGACCGGTGGCATCAGGGTCACCCGTATGGCCGCCGTGTGCATCGACGGCGTACTCGTGCTCGCCGGCGGTCTGTACATCACCGTCATGGCCGAGGACTTCTACGGTCCCTTCACCACCTTCCTCGCACTGCTCGCAGTTGGCCTGACGGCATGGGCGGGCGTGGTCGCCGTCGACCTGGCCACCCGCAGGGTCTACGACACGAAAGGGCTGACCGACACCGGCAGGGGCAGCCCCTACTGGTACACGGGCGGCGTGAACCGGCCGGCCCTCTGCTCGTGGATCATCGCCATCGTCCTGGGTCTGTGCTTCACCACCGCCGCAGTCGGCGAACAGGTGTGGTTCGCCGGGCCGTTCGCGGGCACCTGGCTGGGCAGGAACTCGATGGGCTGGCTCGTCGCCGGTCTGACGGGCGCGGGGCTCCACGCCATCGGCCGCAGTTTCATCAGGCGCCCCGTCGGGACCGAGCGGCTGTAGGACCATGACGCGCGCCGGCCGGGTCATCTCGCTCGAGTCCATCATCGTCGACCTCCGCGTCGACGTGCCGGAGCTGCCCCGGATCGGCGGCGACGTCATCGCCTCGGGTTCGCGGGTCCAGGTGGGCGGTGGCTTCAACGTGGTCGCCGCCGCCGCCAGGCAGGGCGTACCCACCGTCTACGCGGGGCGCATCGGCTCGGGCCCCTACGGGCGGCTCGTTGCCGAGGCGCTCACCGGCGAGGGCGTCACGGTTGGCGGGCCCACCGACCCGGACGAGGACTCGGGCTACTGCGTCGCCTTCCACGTCCCCGGCTCGGACCCCACCTATGTGACGGTGCCCGGCGCCGAGGGCAGGCTGCGGCCGGAGGACCTGGCCGGTCTTGGGCCCGGCGCCGGCGACGTGCTGTGCGTCTCGGGGTACGACCTCATGTACGAGGTGAGCGGTCCGACGATCACCGGTTGGCTGGGCGACCACGGCGCCGGTCCCCGCGTCGTCCTCGATCCCGGTCCGCTCGTGCTGGACATACCGACCCCGGCGATGGGGGCCGCCGTCGGCGTGCTCGACGTCCTGACACTGAGCGCTCGCGAGGCGCTGCTCGTTGCGGGCGCGGAACCGTCGGGCGGGGAGCTCCACCACTCGGTGCGCCGACGTCTCGGTCTGCGGGACGCGACCGTGCTCGTGATCCGGGCCGGCGACGAGGGCTGCACTGCGACTGGTGGTGAGCTGAGGGGCCTCGTGCCCGTCCCGGCCGATGTCGTCGATGCCGTCGACGTGACCGGCGCCGGTGACACCCATACCGGTGTGCTCGCCGCACGTCTGGCCGAGGGCTCCGACTTCGGCCGGGCCCTGACGGCGGCCAACGAGGCGGCCGCTCTCTCCGTCACGGTCCGGGGTCCCGCCACCGCCCCCGCCAGGTCGGATATGCGGAATGCTGCTATTGACTGAGACGTCAGGGACATCCCTCATTGCCACCTTGTTTATGATCATGCCGTTGGCATTGGTGGGGTGCCATTCGCTTGAGGGACTCGTAGGAAAATGAGCCATCCTCCTGGGCAGGAGCTTTCCTCCGGCTGGGAGCGGCTCGATGACTGAGCCGGTTCTCCCGCGCTCCGCGTCCGCCCCGCTCAAGCGGATCGCCCACCGGTGCCGGCCAGGGCGCCACGGGGCGCCCTGATCCATCCGGCAACCGAGAGCGGGTCGTGAATGAGTCCTCCACGGCGTCATCCATTCGGCGCAGTCGTCGGTATCGGCGTCGTCGCCCTGTTCGCGGGCTGCATGGGCGGTCAGGCGGGCGGCTCCGCGGCGTCCGAGTCGACCGTGACCGTCTCGTCGGTGACCACGGTGACGGCCACTCAGACCGCGACACCCCGGCAGACTCCCGCGCCGACCGTCACGGTGACCGAGCAGGTGACGGCCACCGTCACTACTCCGGTTCAGTATGCGGATTCCGGCGGCGGCACGGACTCGGAGGCGGGCAGCGGCGGGGGTGCGGCACCGGGCGGTGGCGGGGGCTACGTCTACTACGGCAACTGCGACGCTGCGCGTGCCGCCGGGGCGGCTCCGCTGTACAGCGGCGATCCCGGCTACCGTTCCGCCCTCGACCGCGATGGGGACGGGATCGCATGCGAATGAGCGGTTCCGTTCCGGTGTCCCAGCGGGTAACATTGATCCTCAGCCACCACTGCGGTTCGTTGCGGTGGATGACAACTCAACAGGGGGTGATCGGTTTCGACTGGAGTGGTAGCTCCAGGGGAAGCGGGCCGAGAATCCAGAGTCAACTCGTAAATGTCCTCTGGAACCAATAAGTGCCGATACCAATCGCACTGACTTCGCTCTCGCTGCCTGATCAGCGACCGAAGGGTCAGCCCGGGTGCAGCCTTCCGCCCGGTCCCTGGCCTCATTCAGAAGGCTCGCCCAGTGGTTCGTGTCCGGGGGACCGCTGGGGACTCCTCCCGGACTGGGCCCGGCCGCAACTCGTCGACGTGAGTGCGGGGGCCGAGCAGACCGTCTAGTCGACTGCGCCCGGAGAAGACCTGGTCCGCCTCGTCAGGACGCGGGTTCGATTCCCGCCACCTCCACCAGAAGCGTTGAACATTGTTTCGTGAGGAAATGGGTTTGCGCTTGTCCGCAGATTCGGGGGCGACCGTTGCAAGCGGTCGCCCCCGTCTCGTCTCTGTGAACCTTTGAGAAACCACCGGAGGCGTTTCAAGACTCTGCACGGGTAAATTTCGTGCGGAGTCTTTTTCATGCCTCAAATCGTTCGTCCTGCCCCTCTCCGGGCGTCGATGGGCTCGACTGCATTGAGCGCGCGGCGCGAGATGCCGCGGGCGGGGCAGATGCCAGCGGCATCTCGCTTCGCTCGATGCTTCACGGACTCGTTCGGCAGGTGAGACCCGGTGCTGTGGCCACTGCGGCACAAGGCCGTGCCCTTCATGGATTCAGCGCGTCGTCCGGGACATGATCGGGTCATGCGGGTCGATGCCGCCTCCGAAGAGGCCGCCATCCTGATCGGGCGGAAGAAGCGTACTGAACACCTGTCCGCTTGTGAGGATTGAGGGCCGAGGCGGTCCTGCACGCCCCCGCGGCGTCGACGCAGCCATCCCCGCACCGGACCGCCTCCAGCGCGACGCCCCCAATGCCCGAACCAGTGGACCATCCCGCCCCACGACGGCCGTACCGCCCGGAGAACCCCCGTTCCTCGTCGGGCGGTTCTCGTGCCCGCAGGAGGTTCTGCGAGAAGCGGCCGCGCTTTCGCATGACCTGTGTGCGTCCCAGTTCGCGCGTGGAGTCGTGATCCGCGGGGACGCTGGAGGTGTGAGAGATGTCGCTCTCAGGGGCACGGATCGGGCAGTGGATCAGTTGAGGGCGTCGATGGTGAGTGCCAGCGCATCGGCGGCCGTGCCGGGGACGGTGCCGAGAAGGCGGCGCATGGCGACGGGCCGGTAGGTGTCGGTGGCTGAGGTGATCGTCCAGAGGTCGCCCAGCCAGGGGCGGGGGTCTCGGCGAGTGGAGCCGATGTAGGTTTCCCAGCAGGGGTATCGGCCGCGCTGGGCGGTCCTGTAGGCGTTGCGCTCGTCGACGAAGATCTGCTGGCCGACTGCGACGACGACCCGCCGCCCGGATGCGGCGATGGCGGTCGGACGGAGCTCGCCCTCGCTCATCGGGCTGGTGATTCGCCTGGACACGTGCTGGACGAGCCGGTCGCCGGCCCTCTGACGGCTGTAGAAGCCCACGAAGCCGTGGGATATGGAGATGTGCCATGGTGTGGCCTGACCCAGCCCCGTGGCCGAGAGGGGGCCTGCCGCCCAAGGCGCGAGCGTCGCGGAGGACCACATGCGGTTGCGACCGGCCAGATCCGTCCAGCCGATCTGGCAGCCCATGGCGACGACGATGCCGCTGGAGCTGCCGGTCAGATAGCAGGCGCCGGCCCGGTGGGGACCGGACATCATGCCCGGCCCCCAGGCCGGGGCGATCTCGTACCGGTCGGTGCCGTAGACGTCGAGGGTGCGCGGGTCAGGTCGGACGACGGTGAGTCTGTTCACTGTGCTCCTGTCGGACGTGAGTTGGTTGCGGGCCGTCATGCGCCGTCGGCCAGGCGGACCTGGTGCGGGGCAGGAGACCGTCACCCGGTCCACGTGGCTGCGGACGGGACGCACCAGAAGCCCGCGCCCGGGGCGGCAGGCCCGGGGCGGAGTAGTGGCGGACGAGCGGTTCTGGGACCCAGAGTACCGTCTGACTACGAGTGGAGGTTGTGGCCCGGTGCGCGGCCGGTATCGAGCCGGCAGGCGGATGCAGGAGGATGGATGCCGTGGCGGCCCGCTCCAGCCGCTCCTCGCCTGCCATGCGGCAGTGGAGTGCCACGTGATCGGACCCGACTGCCCAGCCGCGCCCGGCCCCGGACCGCCGCACCGTGCCACACTGGATGTGTGAGCAGTCAGCAGCGCATCGTCGGGGGGGAGCTCCTCGTGAGCACCCACCCCGACGGGGCGGGTTTCTTCGACCAGTCGGTCGTCCTGCTGCTCGAGTCCGACGACGACGGCGTCATCGGCGTCGCGCTCAACAAGCCCTCCCCGATGCCGGTCGCGCAGGTGCTGCCCGACTGGGAGTCCCAGCTCAACCCCCCGCAGGTGCTCTTCGCCGGCGGTCCCGTGCTGCCCAACGGGGCCCTCTGCCTGGCCAAGGTGCTCGATCCCGGCGAGGACCCGCTCGGCTGGCGCCGCATCGTGGGCGACATCGGCGTGCTCCATCTGGACACCCCGGTCGAGCTGGCCGCCGGCGCCTTCTCCGATGTCCGCGTCTTCGCGGGCTACTGCGGCTGGGAGGCCGGGCAGCTGGTCGAGGAGATCCGCCACGGCGCCTGGTTGCGTACGACCCCGCGCGAGGAGGAGATCTTCGGCGCCGATACCGAGGACCTGTGGCGCCGGGTGCTGCGCCGCCTCGGCGGTCAGGCCGCCCTGCTGAGCGCCTTCACCGCGAGCCCCGAACTGAACTGAACCGCTGCCGGTGCCCGTCGGCGCGGCGGTCCCCCGGCCCCTCGCCTGGCCCGTCTCGCAGTTTTCCGGCAGGGCCGTGTCCGGCTGCTCGCGTCTGATCGACTCGGCCCCTTCGCGCGCACCATCAGGGCATGGGGACCGGATGGTTGGCGGAACTGACCGACGCGGGTCTCGACCTGCTGCTGGGCTCCTGCTGCGCGGCGTGCGGGCGGCCCGGAGCCGTACTGTGCGGCGGATGCCGCGAGAAACTCCCGCCCGAGCCGCTCAGGCGCCACGCCCCGCTGCCGGGCCCGGCGCCTCCGCCCCTCTGGTCGGGTGCGCTCTACCGCCCCGTCGCCGGCAGGCTCGTCATCGCCTACAAGGACAGGGGGGCGTGGACGCTGCGCCGTCCGTTGGCCGAACTGGTCGCGCGGGCGGTGCTGGCGGTCCTCGCGGACCGCGGCGAGGCCCCCTCCGGGGCGTTCATCGTCCCCGTGCCCGCGGATCCGCTGCGGGCGCGTGAGCGGGGGATCGACCATGCGGCCTCGCTGGCGAGAGCAGCGGCACGGCGAACCGGATCGCGGTACTGGCCGGCGCTCCTGCGCATCGGAGCGGTGCCCGACCAGGTCGGCCTCGACTCGCATCAGCGCCGGTCGGCCCAGGCCGGCACCATGGCGATGCGCCCGCACGCTCCGCGGGGGGTCCCCCTGCCGGGCGCGCCCGTCGTGGTGCTCGATGACGTGATCACCACCGGCGCCACCATGGCCGAGGCGGTAAGGGTCCTGGAACGGGCGGGCGCGAGGGTGCTCGGCTGCGCATCGGTGGCACAAACTCCCTTGCCGGAGCGATGGAAGAAATAGGGGGAACACAGCCTGTCCACTCCCGCGCCGTGCCGAAAGTGGGTAGCTTATGGGCATGGCACGGCAGACAGCGGCGACCGGTTCCTGACCGCGGACCGCACGCTCCGTGCCATCGCCGTCTCCGGGCCCGTGGCACAGCTGTTCTGGTGTGGTGCGGGCCCGGACGGGCGGGATCGAGTGTCCGCAACCGAAAGGATACTGACATGGATGTCATAGTCACCGGACGTCGCTGCAGCATCAATGACGACACACGGGAAGTGGTCGCCCACCGGCTCGAGGAATCGATCTCCAAGCTGCGTGATCGCGTGATCCGCACGGAGGTCGAGTTCACCGCCCAGGACGCGAAGGGCGATCCGTCCTCCGCGGTCCGGTGCGAGATAACGCTGCGCGCCAAGGGCCCGGTCGTCCGGGCCAGCGGCAGGGCCGAGGACAAGATGCTCGCCTTCGACAAGGCGCTCGACAGGTTGCGTGCTCAACTGCGCCGCGCCGCCGACCGCCGCAAGAACCGCCGTGGCCTGCGCATCCAGGATCTGCCCGTCGCCGAGTCCGCCGCTCCCGCCGCCGAGCCCGGGCCCGGGGTCCGTCAGGTCGCGGGCCTGACCGTCCAGGGCGACGGCCCGCTGGTCGTCCGCGAGAAGACCTTCGAGACGACGCCCCTGACGCTCGCCCAGGCCCTGGACGAGATGGAGCTCGTCGGCCACGACTTCTTCCTCTTCCAGGATGCGGCCACCGGCCAGCCGAGCGTGGTCTACCGGCGCAGGGCGTACAACTACGGCGTCATCCACCTCGAGGTGAAGTGACCCGCCGGCCCGCGGGCCGATGCCGGCCCGGCCCCTCACCGGGGGGCCGGGCCGGCAGCCCTGTTCGGCCCTGATCACCGGCCGTCCCCGCCGATCCCTCGGGTCCCGGGCCGGGCGCGCATAGGATGGCAGGAATGGCTGCGCCTGCGCGCGCGGCTTCACGCACGGACGATAGGAAACCGACTCGTGAGCTTCATGGATCGCCTGCTTCACGCCGGTGAAGGCCGGACCCTCAAGCGGCTGGCGCGCATCGCCGACCAGGTGAACAGCATCGAGGAGGACTATCTCGCCATGGACGACGAGGAGCTGCGCGGCCAGACCGCCGACTTCCGCCGGCGCCTCGACAACGGCGAGTCCCTCGACACGCTTCTGCCCGAGGCCTTCGCCACGGTTCGCGAGGCCACGAACCGCGTGCTCGGCAAGCGCCCCTTCGACGTCCAGATCATGGGCGGCGCGGCGCTGCACCAGGCCAACATCGCCGAGATGAAGACCGGCGAGGGCAAGACGATCGTCGCCCTGGCCCCGAGCTATCTCAACGCCCTCGACGGCAAGGGCGTCCACGTCGTCACCGTCAACGACTACCTGGCCCAGTCCCAGTCCGAGCAGATGGGCCGCGTGCACCACTTCCTCGGCCTGAACACCGGCGTCATCCTGTCCAGTCTCAAACCGGCCCAGCGCCGCAAGGCCTACGGCGCCGACATCACCTACGGCACCAACAACGAGTTCGGCTTCGACTACCTGCGAGACAACATGGCCCTCAAGCTCTCCGACTGCGTCCAGCGGGAGCACAACTTCGCCATCGTCGACGAGGTCGACTCGATCCTCGTCGACGAGGCCCGGACCCCGCTGATCATCTCCGGCCCCGCCGCCGAGAACAAGCGCTGGTACCCCGAGTTCGCGCGTCTGGCCCGCCGCCTGCAGCCCGACGTCGACTACGAGGTCGACGAGAAGAAGCGCACCGTCTCGGTGCTGGCGCACGGCATCTCGATGACCGAGGACGACCTGGGCATCGAGAACCTCTACGAGTCGGTCAACACCCCGCTGATCGGCTACCTCAACAACGCCATCCGCGCCAAGGAGCTCTTCAAGCGCGACCGCGACTACGTCGTCATCGAGGGCCAGGTGCTCATCGTCGACGAGCACACCGGCCGGGTCCTCGAGGGGCGCCGCTACAACGAGGGCCTGCACCAGGCGCTCGAGGCCAAGGAGGACGTGCAGATCAAGGACGAGTACCAGACGCTCGCCACGATCACCCTCCAGAACTACTTCCGCATGTACGACAAGCTCTCGGGCATGACCGGCACGGCCAAGACCGAGGAGGACGAGTTCCAGAAGATCTACGGTCTGGGCGTCATCGTCATCCCGACGAACAAGCCGATGATCCGCACCGACCAGTCCGACCTGATCTACCGCACCGAGAACGCGAAGTTCGACGCCATCATCGAGGACGTCGTGGAGCGCCGCGAGGCCGGTCAGCCGGTTCTCCTCGGCACCGCCTCCGTCGTCAAGTCCGAGGAGCTGTCCCGTCGTCTGCGCAAGGCCGGCGTTCCCCACCAGGTGCTGAACGCCAAGCAGCATGCCAGGGAGGCCGCAGTGGTCGCCCAGGCCGGCCGCAAGGGCGCCGTCACCGTCGCCACGAACATGGCCGGTCGGGGCACCGACATCATGCTCGGCGGCAACCCCGAGTTCATGGCCGACCAGGAGCTGCGCAAGAAGGGCATCGATCCCGTCTCGGATCCCGACACCTACGAGGCCGAGTGGAACAGGGCCCTCAAGGAGTTCGACGGGCAGGTCGCCGACGAGCACGAGGAGGTCGTCGAGGCCGGCGGCCTGTACGTCATCGGTTCCGAGCGCCATGAGTCCCGCCGCATCGACAACCAGCTGCGCGGCCGTTCCGGACGCCAGGGCGACCCGGGCGAGAGCCGGTTCTTCCTCTCCCTCGAGGACGACCTGCTGCGCCTGTTCAAGGCCGACACCGTCGAGCGGGTCATGACCTCGATGAGCCTGCCCGATGACCAGCCCATCGAGATGCGCATGCTGACCAGGTCGATCGAGAGCGCTCAGAAGCAGCTCGAGGGCCAGAACTTCGAGATGCGCAAGAACGTCCTCAAGTACGACGACGTCATGAACCGCCAGCGCCATGTCATCTACGGCGACCGCCGCACGGTGCTCGAGGGCGCGGACGTCGAGGGCATGCTGCGTTCGACCGTCGATCGTGTCGTCGCCGCGACCGTCAAGCTGCACACGCAGGGCTTCGCCGACGAGTGGGATCTCGACGCCCTGTGGAACGACATGAGGCAGCTCTACCCGGTCGGCCTCGACCAGTCCGACTACGAGGACGCGGAGGAGGCCTCCGAGCTCATCGACGACTTCAAGGAGGACGCCCAGAAGGCCTACGACACCCGCGAGTCGAACCTCGGCGAGGACGTCATGCGCGAACTCGAGCGTCAGGTCTGGCTGACCGTGCTCGACCGCAAGTGGCGCGACCACCTGTACGAGATGGACTATCTGCGCGAGGGCATCGGGCTGCGCGCCATGGCCCAGCGCGATCCGCTCGTCGAGTACAAGCGCGAAGGCGCCGACATGTTCGACGCGATGCGCGACGCCTTCGCCGAGGAGGTCGTCGGCTATCTGTTCAACATCGAGGTCGAGAAGCAGGACTCCCCGGCCGTCGGCGAGCGCCGCGACGGCGACGGCAAGGTCGTCGACGCGAAATCACTGCTGTCCGGCCTCGACGGCCCCGGCGGCGATGGGGCCGAGGAGGGGTCCGGGCCCCGTGCCGTCATCAAGGGCCTCGAGGAGCGGGGCCCGAGCAGGATGGCTTACTCCGCCCCCGGCGAGGACGGGGACGTCGAGCGGCGTCGCGGCGGCGATGGCGGTGACGACGAGGAGCCCGATCCCTACGCCAATGTCGGGCGCAACCAGCCGTGCCCGTGCGGCTCCGGTAAGAAGTTCAAGCACTGCCACGGCAGGAACCCGAACGTGCGCTGAGCCTCGACCGGCGGGGATCAGTGCTCGTCGGGATAACCGAGATTGGGCACCCCGATCGTCAGTTCGCGGCAGGCCCAGCCGCCCTCGGTGCGCGTCATCATGAAGGCGGCGCACACCAGGCGGGTGCCGCGGCCCTCACCGGGGCGCCATTCGTAGCAGGCGACGATCTCGGCCGAGTCCACCGATGCGGAGTTGCCGATGTGCATGGAATGCAGGCGGGCGCCGACGAAGGGCCGCTCGGCCTGGATGCGGATGAGCTCGGTGATGGTCCTCGAACAGCTCAGAGGCAGGAGCTGGGCGGCGGGGCGCTGACCGGCCAGGACCTCGGCGAGCGCCAGGGCGAAGCGGGACGCGGCCTCGGCGCTGGCCCTGGCGGAGGGATCCGCACACGGATCCGTACGGGGGCGCGGGGAGAACTCACTGATCGACAGCGCACCCTCATCGGAGCGCCGGACGGTGCAATGATCATCGGCCGTTGGGGTGGGGGCAGCCATGGCCCAAGCCTGCCTGATCGGCGGGACATCGCGCCAGTGTCTCACCGATTGTGGAAAACTTCGGGACGAGGGGAGGCACATATGAGTGATCGGCGCCGAGAAGCCCGCCGGATCGTCCTCGTGCCCGTCGACGAGTCCCGGGCGCGCCGGCTGGCCGTGCGGCACCAACCACTGCCGGGCCCGGTGCCCGTCTTCGTCGCCGACCAGGCCCTGTGCCGCACCTTCGGGGTCGAGCCCGACAGCGAAGAGGCCGAGCTCGCGACCCTGCAGGTGGCCTCCGTCAGCGCGCTGTCGCTCACCGGGCGCCGGCTCGTCCTGTCGGCCCAGCTGCCGGCGTCCCTGCTCGGCCGGCCCGTCGACGACGCCGAAACGGCCAATGGCGCCGCCTCGCTCGGTCAGCTCGCGCCCCGCCAGGTCGAGGCGTTCTTCGCCGACGACGACCGAGTCGATGCCGGCCCGGCCGCGGCAGCCGCCGCCGGACTGGGCATCGACGAGGCCTGGGGCCGGGCCGCCGTGCAGGACCTGCTCGGCGAGCCTCTCCTGTGGCACGACATCAGCGAGCTCGCCGACTGGATCGACCGGCACGCGACGGACCGGGGCTGACCGGGGCCGGCCGGATGCGGGCACGACGCGCGCCCGGACCGGGGACCACGGCCTCGCGCTCGCCGCCCCCGCGAGCAGGCAGCAGGTCCTCCGGGCATGCCCCGAAGCTGCCGGCCCGCTGAGGGAGCGAACGGCACGGGCGGCGCCCGGTCAGCCCTGATGCTCGGCGAGCCAGGCGTCACCGGTGCTCTTCTGGAGTTCGAGCGCCGCGCGGATGCGCGGCTCGGCCATCTTCTCGACCTTCTTCCCTATGAAGGGGATCGTCACCGAGACGGCCAGGGAATACTCGACGATCGTGCCGGCACCGCCGGGCCGCAGCTCGGCCCGCGCGGAGATCTGCGCCGGAACCTTGAGCCTGGCGACCTCGGCGACGCCCCTCCAGCCCTCGCCATCGCGCTCCCACAGGATACGGGCGTCGGCTTTGATCGTCTCGCCCACCATGGCCCGGATCTGCTCCGGGGCCTTCGCCTGGGCGCTCAGTGAACTGACGTCGCCCTGGTTCTCGACCGAGACGGCGATGCCGGAGGCCCGGCCGAGGCTCGAAAGGTATTCGGGGCAGGTGAACATGGCGTGCACGGCGTCGGGGGATGCCGCGTACTCGTGACGAACATTCAAATCCATGCCACCATTGTGCCGGTTGTGCCGGGCCCCCGCCCCGGACGGAGCCCGGCGTGGTCGCGGCGCTGCCGCCCGCTACGAGCGGGGCAGAATAGTGACCATGCGAATAGATTTGCACACCCACTCCAACGTCTCCGACGGCACCGACAGCCCGACGGTGCTGGTGCGCAAGGCCCAGCGCAACGGCGTTGCGGTCGTGGCGCTGTGCGATCATGACTGCTTCGACGGGCTTCCCGAGGCGGAGGAGGCCGGCCGCAGGTTCGGTGTCGCGGTGCTGCCCGGCATCGAGATCAGCACCCACAGCGGTGACGCTCAGATCCACCTGCTCGGTTACGGCTGCGATCCGTGGGCCGAGCCGCTGCGCGGGGAACTGTCGCGCATGCGGGCCTCGCGTGCCACGCGCGTCGGCGATACGCTGGGGAAGCTGGAGGCCCTGGGCATGCACCTGACCGAGTCCGACGTCCTCGAACAGGCCGGTGCCGCCACTACGATCGGCCGCCCGCACATCGCCGACGCGCTCGTCGTCAAGGGCTACGTCGCCGATCGCGACGAGGCCTTCGCGGCGTATCTGTACAACGGCGGGCCCGCCTACGTCGAGCGCGAGACGCTCGACCTGGGTCGTGCGATCGATCTGGTCCACCAGGCCCGTGGCGTGGCGGTCATGGCCCATCCGTGGATCCGCGGCAACAGCGAGGCGGTCGCTCCCGAGCTCATCGCCCGGATGGTGCGCGAGCACGGACTGGACGGCATCGAGGTCGACCACCCCGACCAGGATCAGGAGACCCGCCGCATGCTCTTCGACCTGGGCGGCCGCCTCGGCCTGGTCCGTACCGGCTCGTCGGACTACCACGGCAGGGGCAAGACCGGTCACGAGATCGGCTGCGAGACGACCCGCCCGTCGGCCCTGCACGAGGTCACCGAGCGCATCGCCGCCCGCGGCGGCGACCTGGGCACCGTCGAGCAGATCCTCAACCGCCTCTGAGCCCGTCTCGCGCCCACCGGCCGGTCGGCGCCGGGGCCCGGGACCGGAGCGGGTAGACTCCCAGTCATGCAGTTGAGCCCGGATCCCTTCGCGCCGCGCACACGGTGCTGGTGGCGCCGCTGACGCGGCCAGCTCACTCTCCCCTCACGCACACGGCCGCCCGAGGCGGTCCTTCGTCATGCTCGGCGGTCGCCAGGGCCCTGGGAAAGGACACCATGTCGGAAGCAACCAAGAGCGGGGCGGACACGGTCGCCGACTCGATGTCCGACGGGTCGCTGCGCGCCAGCCAGAGGCGCAGCGACGCCATCGAGGCGGACATCCCGAAGAATCCGCAACGCTACCGCCTGCTGACCGGCGACCGCCCAACCGGCAGGCTGCACATCGGTCACTACTTCGGTTCCATCGCCAATCGCGTACGCCTGCAGAACGCCGGCGTCTCCGCAATGCTCGTCATCGCCGACTACCAGGTGATCTACGACCGCGACGACGTCGGCGCCATCCGGGAGAACGTCTTCAGCGGTATCGCCGACTACCTGGCCAGCGGCATCGACCCGGTCAGGACGACGATCTTCACCCACTCGGCCGTCCCCGCCCTCAACCAGCTGCTGCTGCCCTTCCTGAGCCTGGTCACCGAGTCCGAGCTGCGCCGCAATCCCACCGTCAAGGACGAGATGGAGCACGCCGGCGGTCGCGCCATGAGCGGCCTCATGCTCACCTTCCCCGTTCACCAGGCCGCCGACATCCTGTTCTGCAAGGCCAACCTGGTCCCGGTCGGCAAGGACCAGCTGCCGCACATCGAGATCACCCGGCTCATCGCCCGCCGCTTCGACGAGCGTTACGGCCGCGCAGCGCCCCAGTCGCCCGTCTTCCCGCAGGCCGACGCCCTGCTCAGCGCATCGTCGGCCATCCTGGGCCTGGACGGCGGGAAGATGAGCAAGTCGCGTCGCAACACCATCGAGATCGGCATGAGCGCCGACGAGACGGCCGCGCTCATCAAGAAGGCCAAGACCGACTCGGATCGCCGCATCACCTTCGACCCCGAGAGCCGTCCCGAGGTCTCCAACCTCGTGCTGCTCACCTCACTGGCCACCGGCCAGACCCCGCAGGACGTGGCCGAGCGCATCGGCGACGGCGGTGGTGGCGGCCTGAAGAGGGCCTGCACCGAGGCCCTCAACGACTACTTCGCACCGATCCGCGCCCGCCGAGCCGAGCTGGTCGCCGATCCCGGCTACCTGCGCGACGTGCTGCATGCCGGCAACCAGCGCGCCAACGAGGTGGCTGGCGCCACGCTCGGGGAGGTACGCGCCGCGATGGGGATGGACTACTGATTCCAGGCTCCGGCCCGGACGGTGAGTGGCCTTCCGGGCGCCGGGCCGGAGCACCGGAGCCGGGTCAGTCCCTGCCGGTCTTCTTCTTGCCGCCCTTGCCGGCCGCCCCGTCGACCGGATTGCCGTTGCGAGTGCGGCGGCGCTTGCGGCGCGGGCGGTCGGAGCGGTCCTTGTTCCTGGACTTGCCGTCGTCCTTCTTGCCGTGTTTGTCGCCGTGGCGCTTCTCGTGGCCGTGCCCGCTCCTGCCCTGGCGGCGACCGTCGTGACGCCCGTCCTCGGCGGCGCGCTCGGCGCGGTGCCTGCGCTCGACCTCGGCGCGCGACTCGGCGCCGGGCAGGCGGCCCTTGGCGCCGGCCGGGATGTCGAGGTCGGTGAAAAGGTTCTCACTGGTCGAATAGGTCTCGACCGGCTCGTGGAGATCCAGGTCGAGGGCTTTGTTGATGACCTTCCAGCGGGTGACGTCCTGCCAGTCGACGAGCGTCACGGCGATGCCCTCGTGACCGGCCCGACCGGTGCGGCCGATCCGGTGCACGTACTGCTCGGGGCTGTCGGGCACCTCGTAGTTGACGACGTGCGTGACGTCGTCGACATCGATGCCGCGGGCGGCCACATCGGTGCAGACCAGGACGGTGATCCTGTTCTCGCGGAAGCGCTTCATCGTCTTCTCCCGCTGGGCCTGGTTCAGGTCGCCGTGCAGACCGGCGGCATCGAAACCGCGCTCGCGCAGGTCATCGCACAGGCGCTGGGCGGCGCGCTTGGTGCGGGTGAAGATCATCATCTTGCGCATGCCCCTGGCCTGGAGGGCCTTCGCGATGATCTCGGGCTTGTCGAGGTCGTGGGCCTGGTAGACGAACTGGGTCGTCTGCGGCACGGTCATCTGCGCGCTCTGGCTCTCGGCGCGGATGTGCACCGGTTGGTTCAGACGGCTGCGGGCCAGCGACATGATGACGGCCGGCATGGTGGCGCTGAACATCAGCGTCTGGCGGCTGGACGGTACGCGATCGAGCAGGGCCTCGACATCGGGCAGGAAGCCCAGGTCGAGCATTTCGTCGGCCTCGTCGAGAACGGCGATGCCCACCCTCGACAGGTCGAGTTCGTGGCGGTGCACGAGGTCGAGCAGACGGCCGGGGGTGCCGACGACGACGTCGACGCCCCCGGCCAGCGCGTCGAGCTGGCCCTCGTAGCCGACACCGCCGTATATGGTGACGATGCGGGCGCCGCGTCTGGCAGCGGCGGTGGCCAGGTCGTCGCCGACCTGCATGGCCAACTCGCGTGTCGGGGTCATGACGAGGGCCTGCGGCTTGCCGTAGTCCTCCAGGTCGTCGAAGCCCTCGTCGCCCGGAAGGACGATGCGCTGCAGGATCGGGATGCCGAAGGCAAGGGTCTTGCCGGTGCCGGTACGGGCCTGGCCGATCATGTCGGCGCCGTCCAGGGCGATCGGGATGGCCATCTCCTGAATGGTGAAGGGATGCTCGATGCCCTTGTCGGCAAGGGCATCGATGATCGGGGAGGCCACGCCCAGATCGGCGAAGGCGGCCTTCTTCTCGGCGGCCGTGGGATCAGTGGTCGGAAGGGTCATGTACTGGTTCTCCGCCCCCGCGTCAGGCGGAGGACAAGCTGTGGTGGTCTGTGCGAGCGCGCCGCGGAGGAGCCGGGTGGACGAAAGCTCGCCGCGCGTGCCCGGAGCGCGCCTGATGGCGTGCGGTACAGCACCACCGGGACGGGTCGTGCACGGGGCGCACGGGTGTGCGCCGTCACAAGTCTACCCGCTGACGGTGTTCCGGGCGGTCCGATCGGGCCGGGGACCGCTAGTCTGGGTCCTGTGAGCATCAACCCGGACAACCAGCAGAACGTCGCGGAGCACCGTTCCGGCGAGGGCCGCGCGCCGGCCCCCATCGAGCTGCCCGCCGGCGGCGCCCAGCTCCTCGGTTTCACCGCCCAGGCGGATCTCGTCGACTTCGAGATGCTCACGGCCTCGGCGCCCATGGCCCCGACGCTGTCCCAGCGCATCGACGTGGCGACGCTTGCGGCCGACCAGTTCGGGCGATTCGAGCGCATCGGCGAGCAGATCGCCGCGCAGAACCTGGTACTCACCGAGGTCCTGCGGCCTTACCGCGAGGCCCTCGACGCCTTCGCCCGCGCCACCAGGGCGCGCGACTGGGCCGCCTGCGCGCTACGGGCGCTGCTCGTCAACGGGCTGCGCGCCGACTTCATCGCCGCCATCCGCGACCGGTTGGACGGCAGGCTCGCCGCGCTGATCGAGCCCGGCCCCGGCGCATGGCGCATCAGCGACTTCGTCGGGCGCGCCCTGTCGGAGGCCCTCGACGCCGATCCGGCGTCAGCCGGCGCCCTGGCACTGTACGGCCGCCGCTTCGCGGCCGAGGCCATCGGCCAGATCCAGCGCCTCGTGGCCCGCGAGGTCGAACTCACCTCCCTGGTCGCTCACGCGGCCGTCGGGAACGGCGCCGTCACCTCGGCCGGCGACGAGCTGGGGGTCGTCAGTGAACTCCTCGAAAGGCTCATGGCCGGGCACGCCAAGCGCCTCGCCCGCCTCGGGCTCGGCAGCTGAGTGAGGCCCGGCGCCGGGTTCAGACCGCGCCGAAGCCGACCTGGCGGGCGTGTTCCTGACCGAACTCGACGTAGGCGATGCGCGAAGCGGGGACGACGACCTGGCGTCCCCTCGCATCGGCTACGGTGAGCAGCCCGTTCTCCTCCGTCAGGGCGGCGTTGAGGGCCGCGATGACGTCCTCACGGGACTGGTCGGTCTCGATGGACAGTTCGCGGGTGATGTTCTCGATGCCGATCTTGATATCCACGCCTCAACGGTACCCGGCGCTCACCGGGGGGCGAGGGGCGCCGGGGCGGCTCAGAGGGGGAGCTCGGGCTGGGGAGGGGTGTCGTAAAGATCGGGGGATCCCTCGAGGGCCCGGTCGTCCGCGGTGACGGCACTGGCCGGCGCACGGCTCAGCGAGGGGTCCGCGGGCTGCTCGGACGCGGGCCCGAGGGGCGCCTGCTCGGCCGGGGCCGGCGCCGTGAGCAGATCGGTCCTGTCGATGTGGATGAGGCCGACGCTGATGTTGTCGTGGCCACCTCGCTCATTGGCCCAGTCGACGAGCGCGACGGACAGCTTCTCGGCACTGGCATCGGCGTCGACCGGCAGACGGTCGAAGACGCCGCGGAGCTCGTCGGCGCCGGAGGCGTAATTCCACAGGCCGTCGGTGCAGACCATCAACCAGCCCGGCTCCGCGACCCGGAAGGCGGCGGTTGTCGGGTCGAGACCCGGAGTGCTGGGGCCGAGCCACTTGGTGATGGCGTGCGCCTGAGCGCTCGCCTCGGCGATCTCGCGGGGCGTGCCGAGCGCAATGCTCAACTGGGCCATCGAGTCATCGGTGGTCAGGATCATGTTGGTGCCATTGTCGCCGAACCAGTAGGCGCGCGAGTCGCCGACATTGGCGACGATCACCAGGCCGCGGTGGAAGAGCGCCAGGACCAGCGTGCAGGCGTAACCGTCGGGGTCGTCGCCCGCCCGCGCGACGATCTCGTCCTGCGCGGTGAGGCAGGCCATGCGCATGGCCAGGCACAGGTCGTCGGGATCGCTGACGGCCGGGTGGCGCGTGAGCGCGCTGATCAGGGAATCGGTCGCCGCGTCGACGGCGATCTGGCTGGCCAGTTCGGAATGGGCAGAGGTGGAGACGCCGTCGGAGACGGCCGCGATCGCGCTGTGATGGGCGGCGGTGTTGGTGGCCGCGATGGCCAGCGCATCCTGGTTGGGGGGCTTCTTGGCGCCGACGTTCGACGCGCCCCCGGCCCACGCCACGGGGCCACGACGCAGATCGTCGCGCCCTGCGGCTCGTGGGTCGGTGGTCATTCGGCTTCCCTGATCGGCATGTGCACTCCAGTCCATCACCCGCAGCACTCCAACGGGAAATCACCGCACCGCATCAGTCGGGGTGCGCATCCGGGCGGTCCTGCTCGAAATGAACCTTCAGCATCCTATGCGAGAGCGGAGGCGACCTGCCACGGGCAGGACGAAGAGACCCCGCTCGGCGGGGCGGCAGGCCTCCCCGCCGCCGAATCCGAGTGGACCGATGCTGCTCAGCCGAGCGGCTTGACGTGCTCGGCCTGCTGGCCCTTCGGGCCCTGGGCGACGTCGAACTCGACCCTCTGGCCCTCGTCGAGAGAGCGGAAACCGCTGGTCTCTATGGCCGAGTAGTGGACGAAAACATCGTCGCTCGAACCGTCCACGGCGATGAAGCCGTACCCCTTCTCCGCATTGAACCACTTCACGATTCCGGTGGCCACGTGAACTCCCTATCGTTTGCTCTCGGACCTCTGTCGACGGCCCGCTGCTCGTTTCACACACCGTTTCCAATGAGATCAGCCGAAGTGGTTCCGGCTCGAACAGTACCCCCATCCTTCCACACACCAGGGCCCCGGGGAAAGGACGATGCTCTGAAAAGTCGTTGTCATGGCCGTGATGTCGACATTTGCGAGGCGTCTGTGCGCCGGCCCGCGGGGGAACTGTCGGTGGCTCGTGCTTGCATTGAGGGCATGCCGGAGCAGCAGATGGATCGGTGCCAGCTGGCCTTCCTCGAGGCCGCCTCGCGGCCGCACGCCGCCGTCCTGGCGGCGGGCGGCCCGGGCACCGGCAAGAGCACCGCTCTGGTCCGCTCCGTCATCGCCGCGGTCGAGTCCGGCACCGGACTCGACCGGCTAGCCCTGCGCCCCAGGTCGCGGGCGGCCCCGCCCCCTCTTCGCGCCGAGACCAACGCGCCGGGAGGGCGCACCCCCCCGGCGCCCGGCATGACCACCGTGCCGGGCTGGTGCCTCGCCCTGCAGTCGGCCTACGGGCCGCGCGGCGGCACCGGCGAGATCCCCCGTGTCCTGACCGGTCCCGAGCAGGAGATGCAGGTGCGCGAGCTGCTCGTCGGCGAGGGCGCCGGACTGTGGCCCGTCGATGTCCGCCCGGCCCTGCGCACGCACGCCTTCACACAAGAGGTCCGCACCGGCATCGCCCGTGCGCGCCAGTACGGCCTAGACCCGGGCGATCTCATCGCGCTGGGCGAGCGCACCGGCCGCCCGCAGTGGGTCGGACTCGGCCATTTCTTCGAGAAGTACCTCGACGTCCTCGATGGCCAGGGTGTCTGGGACTACGCCGAGCTCGTTCACCGCACACGGCTCCTGCTGCTCGACGAGGAGGTCGCGGCCGAGGTCTCCTCGCATCTGCGGGGCGTCTACGTCGACGAGTTCGCCGAGCTCGACCGGTCCCAGATCGGGTTGCTCGCGCAGGTGCACGAGCTGGGCGTCCCCCTGGTCGCCGCGGCAGATCCCAGCACTCGTGTCTTCGCCTTCCGCGGCGCCGACCCGCGGGCCGTCCCCGATTTCCCGCAACGCTTCGCCGCGCCGGGCGCGGAGGAGCCCCGGATCGTCCGGTTCGAGTGCAATCACCGCAACGGCCCGGGCCTGCTGGAGGCGGTCAACGGCGTGCTCGCGCGCAACCCCGCGGAGGCGCCGCTCGGCCGCCCGGTCGTGCCCGGCCCTGACCGGCCAGGCGGGCCGGGCAC